>NZ_JBHWUI010000048.1:0-51005 GCF_042737525.1 Kitasatospora sp. NPDC059973
GGCGCCCACGGCGGCGGGCGCCCGCCGCGCGGGCCCGGCCGCGGCCTCCGCCGGCTGCCCGGCCTCCTCGGCCGGCTCGGGCACCGCCCATGCCACGGCGGGCAGTTGGACGCCCCCGCCCGACGGCTGACTCTCACGTCCGTTGCGCACCTTGCCCACCCGGGCCTCCTGGCTCTCGACAACGACACCCGACAGGGACGGCCCGTCCCGGCCTCAGTGGCCGCCCGACACAGCCGTCCCCTAGGAACTCACGGACGGCGGGGCACGCGGGGTTCAGTCGGTGTCCAGGCGCCAGGCCGGCTCAGCCGGCTGCGGCGGGTGGAGGACGAAGTCGGCCGCCCGCTCCAGGGTCGCCGCGTCCGGCTGGGGCCGTGCGTCGCCCCGCTCGCGCAGGTGCGCCAGCAGCCCGGGTTCGGGAGCGATGTCGTACTCCTCCAGGTAGTAGGTGACGGTGTCGGTCCAGATCCACTCGCCGTCGGTGCGGTAGTTCAGCGGGACGGCGCCCTGCCGGGAGGTGTCGAAGATGTCGTCCATCAGCATCGGCGTCATCAGCACCTCCGCGCCGGCCCGCAGGTACCCGGCCAGCGCGGCCCGTTCCGTCGCGTCCTCGACCACCGCGCGGTCCGAGAACCCCGGCCCGGTCACCGGGTCGACCATGTCGAACACCGCCGCCAGCCGGAACTCCCCGACGTCCTCATGCTCCTGCTGCTGATCCATGTCCTGCTCCCTCGCTTGTCGGCCCCGCCCCCCGGGTGCCCCCACCCGGGGCAACGGCGCCCGGAGCGGGCGGTGTTCACCGGGTGGGGCGCGGAGCCGGTCAGCTGCTGCCCTTGATGGCCGGCCGCGGGTTGCGCTTGAACCAGAGCGGGAGGGCGGCTCGCAGTTCGGGGGTGAGCTTCCACGCCAGAAAGCCGCTCTTCATGTGCTTGTCGAGTTGCGTGACGAAGTCGTCCTCCGGACCGGTGTAGTCCTCGACGAACTTCATCACCCTCTCCGCCGATTTCGGCCTGACCGCTCCGTCGATCACGTTCAGGGCCGCGGCCTCCGCCGCCCGCCGTGCCGCGGCCGCCTCCTCGGCCGCCCTGTCCGCGAGCCTCTCGTTCCAGGCGGCCTCGCCGTCCTTCGAGGGGAAGTACTTGAAGGCGATGTCCTTCCCCTTGGGCAGGTACGCGCTGGTGGAGTTGAGCCTGGACGTCTGCTTCCAGCCGTACTCGATGGTGCCCGGTACCTCCTTACCGTCCCTCGTGTACGTGCGCTCCTGGTCCGAGGACGTCGACTTCTGCTTGGCGGCGATCGTGTACCCCACGTAGGTGCTGACCTTCGGGAACGCCTCCCGGAAGTCCTTGACGACCTCCTTGCAGCTCGCGCACGTGCCTCGGGAGGAGAGCACGGTGAGCACGCCCTCGGGCTGGGAAAGCGCTGCGGCGCCGGGCTGCCGGGCCGCCTTCTCCGGAGGCTTGCCGCGGTTCTCCGAGGGATGGGGCACCGGCGTGAAACCCCAGCCCGCCATCTGCTGGAAGGCCTTCGCCAGCCCCTTCACCTCGGCGTCGTAGCGCTGCGTCCGCAGGCCGTTCTCCTGCGCCCAGCGGTCGGCGGCCTGGAGCGACCGGCTGCCGTTGACGGACTCGTCCCTGCCGTTGGTGACGGCCTCCGTGGTCTGCCAGCTCTTGTCGCCCTTCAACTCCAGGCCGATGACGGCGTAGGTCTTGGTCACGTCGGTGCCGGCGAAGAGCGGGGCGAGGAGGGAGTCGTCCAGCACCGCCCTCGCCGCCTCCACGGTGTCGGGGTCCGGCTTCACCACGGTGTCCTCGGCGGTGTCCTCCGCCTTGTCCTTGCCCTTCCCCTCCGTCGCCTCCTCCGGCTTCCCCTCCCCCTCCGCGTCGGTCACCGTCCGCTTGCCCGACAGCGCCATTTCGACCAGGTCGGACGTGAGGGCGTCGGTGCTCCTGGATTCGCTGCTCTTGGACTCGCTGCTCTTGGTGTCGGTGCTCTTGGACTCGGTGCTCTTGGCGTCGGTGCTCTTGGCTTCGGGGTCCCCGAAGACGTGCGCGCCGTCCACCGAGGTCGGGCCCTGGCGCTTCCACCCGTCGATCTGCTGCCTGGTCGCCCCGTCGATCAGAGCAGCGGACTCGGTGTCCAGCCGGCCTTCGCGGTCCGGGGCGCCGAAGAACTCCCACGGCGCCCGGTGCGTCAGCGGCGCGCCCTGCCCGGGCATGGCGAGCACCGCCTGCCAGTCCGCCAACCGGACCGCACGGTCGGGGAAGAGCAGCGGATCGATCACCCGGCTCTCTCCCGCTGTCTCGACCAGCACCGCGACGTGGTGGTTCCACTCGTGGTCCGGGTGGAGCCGCCCGTGCTCGCTAGCGGGATAGGCCCAGACCTTGGCGAGGTGCTGGCGGCCGATCCCCGGGTCTGCCGCGGCGATGAGCTCGGACAGGGCGTGGGCCCGGAACTCGCAGTTCTGGGCGAGGTTGCCGCCCTCGGGGTCGTAGCGGCCCATCACCTCGGTGTGGAGCGCCTGGAACCGGTCGGCGGAGGGCAGTGGGACGGCGTGCTCGGCCAGGGCGTCGCGGCGGTCGGTCAGGTCTTGGCGCCGGTTCTCCGTTTCGTGATTCAGCAGCCCCAGCAGCGCGTCGGCCGCCCGCACCGAGTGCACCAGGCCGACGTTCTGGATGGCCGTCAGCACATCGCGTTCGGCCCTGATCCTGGTGAAGACCGCTTCCGAGGCATTGCCCACCTCGGCCCTCCCCCACAGGGCCGCGAGCTGGTCGGAACGCCTGTCCACGACCCGCAGGAGGTCGCGATAGTCCTCCGCCGAATCGGCGAGCTCACTGCCGGTGTCGTCGTCCGACACCATCTCCTCGTCCGAATCGGAGGCATCGTTCGGACGGATGCGCTTGCCCGCACTCGGGCCCCCGCCCTGGTCCGAGCCCGAGTCCGAACTCGAGTCCGAGTCCGCGATCCCGCCCTTGCGCCGGCGTCCGGAGAACGCCACCGCGTCGCTGTGCGACGCCAACCGGTCGCCGTTCGGCGCGGACCGGTCCGCAATCACGGTGTAGCCCTCGGGCGCCGGCTCCGAACGCGGCGGGAGGGTCCCGTTCACCGGCAGGTGGGCGCCGACGGTGCGCACCACGGGCGGGGCGTCGGGGGACGCGTCCCGCGGGCTCGTCAGGCTCACCCAGCCGCCGCCCTCCACCAGAACGGGACGGCCGGCACTGTCGAAGGCGACCTGCCGGGCGACCACCAGCGCCCCAGGACCGTGCGGGTCGCTGCGGAACGGCCCCGAGACCGGGGGCGCGAACCAGGCCAGGCCGCTGGGGGCGTAGACCTCCAGGTCCAGGCCGGGCAGACGCAGGCGCAGCTCCCGCAGCACGCCGGCGGCGAACGACGTCTCGCCCTCGCGGGCCGAGGAGCAGGCCACCAGCTGCACCGGCTTGTTCCCGTCCCAGGCCCGCTGTTCGTACAACGAGGCGAGCAGGTCGGCGACTTCGCCCTCGGTGACCCGGGTGTTCTGCCAGCGCGGCACGCCGTCGGGGCCGGTGTGCATCGCCACGGTGAGGAAGCGTTCGTCGGCCGGGAAGCGGTCCAGCGTCCCGGCCATCCGCCGGCGGGCCTGCTCGCCGACCGCCGGGTCGTCCAGCCGGTAGGCGCCCGAGGCCTCGTGGTGGACCAGCGCCTCGCGCAGCTCGCCGCGGCGGCCGGTGACCGGCGGGACCGCGGCCGGCGTGTGCTCGGGGCCCGGACCGAAGTGCCCGGCGTCGGGCACCGTCGTCAGCGCGGCCTCCGGGTGCGCGGACTCCTGCGACGCCACCTGGTCGGGTGCCGGGCGCTCGCTCCAGGGGCCGGGTCCGAACTCGGCGGGGCCCACGTAGAGGTCCGGCGCGCTGAGCTCGATCACCCGGTTGACCTCGGCCGGGTCGTCCGTGGGGCTGACGCCGAAGCTCAGCAGGCGCGGCGCGCCGTGCTCGTCCGTGCGGCCGGTGGCGACGGCGACGTGGTCGCCCCGACCGAAGACGACGATGTCGCCCGCACGCGGGAGCGGCGTGTGCGGATCGTTCGCGTCGTAGGTGGTCCTGGTGTGCGGCAGCAGGCCGGCGATCAGGTTGGCCGTCCACTGGGGGCCCGTCAGGTCGGCCGCGTAGAGGTCGTGGATCCGGTCCCAGTTGATCAGCCCGGCCGTGTGGGCGGTGAGCAGGACGGACTCCCAGCAGTTGAGCGTGGTGTCCTGCGCGAACGGCGGCGGCTGGTCCGCCGGGCCTTCCAGCGCCCAGTCCGCGAAGGCGGTGCGCTCCAGGTCCAGGGCGCCCGAGGCACGCCAGTCCAGGACGACCCCGCGCTCGGACAGGCCGTGCATGGCCTGCGCCAGCTGCCGGCCGCCCGCCGCGGCGGGCAGGTCGAAGCACCCGGCCAGGTGGTCGGCGCGCAGCGTCAGGAGGGCGTCCAGGACGGGCGGTGGCAGTGCGCCGCCGTCGGCCGGGTGGTCGAGGGCGCCGCGGTCGCTGTCGGCGAGCAGGTCCAGGTCGTGCAGCCTGCGGCCCACTGCGGTCACGTCCGCGCGGTGGTTGGCACCACCGGGGCCGACACTGGCGGAGAGCGTCAGGCCGAGCGCGCCGGCGTGCTCGGGTACCAGCGGCGAGGCGAGGTGTTCGGCCGTGGCCCGGACGAGCGGCTCGACGGTCGCCGGGGGCACCGGCAGCCTGAGCGGTGGGGCGTTGCGGTTCCTGGCCCGGGCCTCGATACGGCGCTGCAACGGCTCCGTGTCCTGCCGGACCTGTTCGGCCCGGTCCGGTGCCACGGCGCCGAGGTCCTCCAGTCGGCGGTTCAGTGCCAGGACGTCGGCCGGGCGGTTGTTGTTCCGTCCTTCGTCCCCGACGAACGCGCCGGAGGCCATCCGCAGGCCCGTCCGGGTGGCGGGGACGTCCCGGTTCGCGGCGGGGGGCAGGACGGCGGGCGGCAGGACGGCAGGCGGCAGGACGGCAGGGGGCTGGACGGCGGGGGGCTGGACGGCAGGGGGCTGGACGGCAGGTGGCAGCGGGGCGCTCTGCGGCGGAGCCTGCTCTGAGACCTGCGGCGTCTGCTCGGGAACCGGCGGAGCCTGAGCGGGCCGGCGCACCGCCGTCGTCGCGCCGGTGTTCCCCCCGGCCGGGGGTTCGGGCTGGCCGACGAGCTGCTCGGCCGTGCTGTGGACCTGGTCGTTGCTGCTGCTGGTCAGGCCGGCGCCGGCACCCGGGTGCGGCTGCGGGGCCGGGGCGGGCGCGGCGGTGGGGACCAGGACGTCCTGCGGGCGGTTGCGCTCCGGCATGGTGCCGGCCGGGCGCAGTTCCACCGTGAAGGTGTGGCCCTTCTTGGCCGCGAACGCGCGGAGCTTGTCGGCGATCTCCTCGGCCCGCTCCCTGGTCGGCAGCTGCTGGTCGCGCCGGGGGACGGGGGTGTCGCTCGGCCGCTGGTGGCTGATGACGACGTGGCGCAGGTCGCGCCAGGACAGCGGGCCGTGGATCTGCGTCTCGAAGTAGCTGTTGGTGTCCATGCCTTCGGTGAGCATCCGCGCCCCGAAGTCCGGGTCGTGCCGGAAGCCGGTCGCCTCGCCGAAGACCCGTTCGACCATCGCCGGTTCGCCCCACAGCAGCAGCGGCAGCAGGTGGGAGTCGGAGGTCACCGACAGGGCGCCCTTCTCGCGCGCCGTCCAGGAGTCGTTGGGGGTGTGGGTGACGCGGCCCCGGATGTCGTCGGACCAGTGCAGCGCGAACGCGCCGTAGCGGCGTGCCACGCCGAACGGCTGCAGGTCGGAGACCAGCGCCCCGTACTTGGGCAGCAGGCCGCGGTCGTCCTTCGCGGGCTTGAACCGGCTGTCGTCGCTGCCGGTGTCCTGGTAGAGGTGACGGGTGTCGTGGCTGCGGCGCAGAGCGGGCGCGTAGCCGAAGTGCTCCTCGACGCCGCCGCGGCGCGAGGGGACGACCGCGGCCTGCGAGGCGCCGGTCTCCCAGGCGTTGCGGAACAGCCCCTGCTTGTCGGCCATCAGCTTGTCCAGCAGGGTCTTCGACTTCGATCCCCACCCGCCCAAGCCGCGGCCGGACGCGCCGAAGGTGGTCTGGCGGTTGGCGTTGAGCGGTTGGTCGAAGTGGAAGTTGGTGGCGATGTACATCGTGTCGCGCATGTGGTTCTCGACATCGGTGATCAGCCGGTCGACCGCCTCGGGTGTGTCCCGGGGGTACTTCGCCGCCCACGCCCACTCGCCGGTTGGCGCGGTCAGCCGCTCGGTGAGCAGGGCGCGGTCGCGCTGCTCGAAGGCCATCGCCTTGCGTTCGACCATGACCAGGGCGGCCGCCTGGACCGGGTGCAGGGAGGTCCAGTCGACTCGGGCGCGGGTGAGGCGGTCCAGGAGCGCCGGCGGGTGTGCCGCTCCTTCCTCCAGCGGGTGCTTCAGCGGCTCCCGCAGGTGCGCCACCAGGGCGAGGTCCTGCGCGCTGGGGACCATCCGCTGCTTGGACTCGGCGTCCAGGACGTGGCGGTCGAGTTCGGCCTGGAGTTCGCGGACCTCCAGCTCCAGCGTGTCCAGCTGCCGGCGCCGGTGGTCCTCCTGCCAGGTCCCCGGGGTCGGCGTCTGCTTCCGCAGCCCTGCGATCTCCTCCTCGCGTCCCCGCGCGGCGGCGGCGAGGTCGCTCCCGTCGTGGTCGAGGAAGGTCGTGAAGGCGGACCGGCGCCTCTCCTGCGCCCGATCGATCTCCCGTTGCAGCTGCCGGTGTTCGGGGCTGCCCTCGGGCAGGTCGGCGAGCCGCCGGCGCAGGTCGCCCAGCTGCTCCCGCTCGGTACCGGCCCGGAACGGGTCCACGGCGTCCGGGCCGGGCATCCGCATCGGGACGTCGGACGGGTGGTCCGTCAGGCGCATCGGCCCGCCGTCGAGCGGCGGCCGGGCGTTCCCGTCCTGGGCGGCCGGGACGGTGCTCCCGCTGTGCTCCCCCAGGACGGTGATCTCGTCGTTGCTGTCGATGACGGTGCGGACGGTGGCGGTGTTCTCGTCGGTCCCGTGCGCGGCGGTGGTCTCGGTGACGGTGCGGTGAGCGGCCGTGCCCGGGTCGCCGCCGGTGTCCTTGCCGGTGGGGTGGACGGTGACGAACTCGGGGCGGTCCTGGCCGGGCCGGCGCAGCTGGACCAGCCTGGTGCTGCCGTCGGCCTCCTTGGCGACGTAGGTCTTGCCGGTCGTCGCGTGCACGGTGCGCCCGGTGGCGTCGGCGATCAGCCCCAGGTTCACGCGGGACAGGCCCGCCTCGCAGGCCAGCAGCACGACCGGCGACTCCTCCGGCCGGGCGGACAGGCTCGCCCGGCGGTTCAGCCTGCCGCCGAAGTCCCCGTACGAGACGGACTTGTAGCCCTCCTTGCCGTCCGGCGTGCGCACCGCGACCTTCAACCAGTTCTCGGCGCCGTGCAGGTTGGCGAAGTACGGCTTGCTCTTCGGATCCCACGGCACCTGGACGTCCGCGTCGTCGCCGTCGCGCTCGCCGGGCTTGTTCTCGCCCCGATGGACGGCCGCCCAGTCGAAGCCGCCGTCGGGGCGGACGTTCTGCTCCGGTGCGAAGTCCGGGTTGGCGACCTGGTTCTCGGCGGCCGTCCGCTCCGAGGGGAAGTTCAGGTGCGTCTCCCGGCGCAGGCCGAAGTCCGCCTCGGTGTGGAAGGAACGCCCGACGTTGACGCCGTCCTCGCCGACGATCGCGTGTGTCACCAACTCGCCGTCAGTGAAGGGCTGGTGGCGGTCAGCGCCGTTGTCGAGGACGCTCGGTGCGTCCTGCGCCTCGGGCACCGCGTCGAAATCGAACCAGTCGTAGGGGAGGTCGAGCGACTCGAAGCTGGCGTTCTCGGCCAGCGTCTGCGCGCGGAGGCTCCCGCTCACCTCGCCGATGCGCGCCGCGCTGTAGACCAGCGGCGTCCGCTCGTAGGGTTCGCCTCCGTCGGACGGCGTGTCGTCGCTGGACCGCCAGAGGATCGAGACCGACTCCCCCTGGTGGCGGACCGTCACCTCCAGGAACTGTCCGCTCAACTGCTCGTGCGGGTGCTCGATCCTGACGGTCTTCTGGAGGCCGTCCGCCGACCACGACTCCGTGACGCGGTGGTGGGGCTTGAGGTCGGGGTAGGCGGTTCGCAGCGAGGACTCGCTGAAGAACCGGGTGAACGCCTGGAACGCGTCCGGCATCGACATGTCGCTGGACCAGTTCTCGACCTCGGTCCGGATGTCGTCGACCGACAGGGGTTCGGCGTCCGCCGAGATGACGTGGAAGCGGCCGTCCTCCTCCCGCGCGATCACCGTCAGGCGGCTGGGTCCGAGCGTCACCTCGGACTGCTTCTCGTTCACCGGCTCCGGGTCGTCGTCGGCCCTGGAGTGGCCCGGCGGGAACGACAGCGCCAGCATGGGATGGGACTGCGGCACGTGGATCTCGAACAGCGCGTAGTTGTCGGCGCCGCCCCCGTTCGCCATCCAGTCCTGGACGAACTGCCGGTCGAAGGAGGTGGACGACGGCAGCAGTTCGGTGAAGACGTCCCGTTCGCGGCCCTGGGGGTCCATCCGTACCGCCCGGTACAGGTTCAGCGATCCCTCCGTCGCCTGCGCCCCGGCCGGGTGGATCGCCTGCGCGTGGTCGAGGAACCTCTGGACGTCTCCGAGCAGGGCCTCGTACCGCTCCCCTTCACGGATCCGGAGCATGCCCTGGTCGTCGCGCTTGCTCGTGAACGCGCCGTTCTTGATCCGCCCCATGAACTCGCGGAGCGCCGGGTTCTGGGCCGCGGCTTCGAGGTGGCGCCTGGCCAGGTCCACCGCGGCCTGGTCGGCAGAGGCAGGCGGCGCGGCGGACGGCTGCCGGAGGCTGCCGCCTGAATTCGTGTCGCCCTCCCGGGCCGACGGGTCGCCGTCGGAGGAGTGCTCATCGGCGGCCGGGGAGTCGAGCGCCAGGTCATGGAGCGCCAGATCGTCGAGTGACCAGTCCCCCACCAGGTGCTCGTCTGGGAAGCGTCCCTCCGGCGCCACCTCACTGCGCAGGTGCTGCTCGGTCAGCGGCGCGAGGAAGCGGTAGCGGTGGTAGGTGTCGTTGTAGGCGAGGTCCGTCCTGGCGAGGTTCGGATCCGCGCGCTCCTCCGGGGTGAGGCTCTCCGAGAACAGCCGGGAACCGGTCATGATCTCGTGGAAGGTGTGGTCGTCCGACTCCACCATCCAGCCGAGCAGCCCCAGCCTCAACAGCTCGAAGTCGACGGGCTCGGCCTTCATGTCGGCGAGGACCGCCCTGCCCTCCTTCGTCCTGGCGAGCTCCTTGACGGCCTGGAGCATCCCGAAGGCCGTGCCGGAGGTGCCGCTGACGACCAGTCCCCCGCTGTCATGGGCGTCCTGCTGGAACTTGGAACCGAGCTTGTAGTGGAAGCTCTTGGCACCCGGCTGCCAGCCGAGCCGGCCGTCCTTGTCCACGGCGCTGTACCACTCGCCCCGGCCCAGCGGCGGATTGACGTCGAGGGGGTTGCGGTCGGTTTCGAGAATGCTCCTGGCCCGGCGCTCCGCCGCCTTCTGCGCGCCCTCGACGACCTGCTTGCGCTGCCAGTCCCCGATCGGCTGGCTCCGGCGCTGGGCGTAGTCGTCCCGGATGCCGTCGATGACGGGTCCGTACGGCTCGTCGGTGCGGAACGATCCGAATGGCGCCTCCTGCTGGGACTCGGCGACGGGCCCCTTCAGCAGTTCCCCGTAGACCTTCTTGATCTCCGCGGTCAACGGGTTGACGACCTCGGCGCCGATGTCGTGGCGGTCCGCCCGTTCCCGCGTCAGCTGCTCCGGTCGCGGCAGCTGCCGCTGTCGGACGAGCTTGGCGAAGTGGTTGGAGGTGTAGCCGTTGTAGAGCAGGGCCATGCGCTCCCGGAGGTTGCCGCGGTCGACGACCTCCTGCAGCAGGTGCCGGTCGGTTCCGACCATGCCGGTCGTGCCCGTGCTCCTGGAGCCGAACTTGACCTTGTCCTTGTCGCCGGTGGTCATGGCCCAGGCCAGGTCCACGACCTTCTTGACCTCGCGCTGGACGTCCTCGCGCTGGAGCAGGTGAGTGGCCAGCCGCCGCTCGAAGGCCTCGGCGTGCTCGCGGTAGGCGATGCGCCTGAGGTCCCCGGGCGAGGCGGGCGGGGCGGCTTCCAGGACGGCGTTCATCGGGACCGGATCCGGCTCGCGGGCGGGGCCGGGCGCGTCCTGGCTCCGCGGGTGCTGGGCCGCCTTGTCCTGGTGCGCCTTGATCAGGTAGCCGTCGAACTCCGGGACGAAGTCCTCGGTCCGGTAGTGGTTCCAGAGCGCTTCGCCCTCCTTCACCTTCAGGCCGGCGATCCGCAGGCCGCTCTGCTTGTCCGCGGACTGCGTCCCTTCCCGGAGGAGGCCGTCGTAGAAGCGGGGGTGGAACTTGAACTGCGTCCCGTCGGTGAGGAAGTCGTACTTCGCCAGCGTCTGCGGGACTTCCTTGTCCGTCCAGTTCTGGGTGATGTTCTCCACCTTCAGGCCCGTGGCCCCGCGGGAGAGGGCGAACTCCATGACCACCGGCAGGTTGGAGAGGGTGTCGCTGTAGGCGGCGGCGTGACCGAAGTCGTGGCCGGTGTAGAGCCCGGGCCCCAGCTGGGACCACCCCTCCTTGTTCTTGACCGCGCCGATCTTGCCCTGGATGAGGTACCCCCGCAGCGTCACGGCATCGGTCACCCGGAAGACCGGCTGCCCGGGCTCCATGGTGACGACGACCATGTCCGGCTTGACGCGGCCGGCCAGCTCCTTCGCCACCTGCGGGTCGACGGGACGGGTGGTCTCCACCGCCACCGGCGCCCGGGTGTCGGGGCGCAGCGCCGAGTAGTGCGCGGCCAGGCCCTCGCCTGGATCGCGGTAGACGTGCACCTCGCGGCCCTGCGCACCGGAGTTGAACGCGGTGCGGGCGTTCCCCTGGTGGATCACGAGGTGGATGTCGAGGGCGTGGGCGATGACGGCCGGCGCCTGGTCGTAGAAGGAGGTGTTCCACAGGGACCGGTTGCGCAGCCCCATGTCGTACAGCTCGCTCATGCGCAGGTTCCCGAGGTCGTCGGCGGAGAGCGTCGACGGCTGCTCGTCCCCGGGGTTGCGGTACACCTGCCAGGTCCGGGTGCGCTCGTTCGGTTCCAGACGGTCCTGGGGCCGCTGGCCGGTGTTGTCGGCGTTGTGGCGCAGCACGGCGCCGGCGTCACTGCGGAACCACTGCGACGCCAGCTCGCGCAGCCCGTTGACGCTGAGGTCGCCGTGTGCCCAGCCGTCCACCCCGCGGGCGCCGGCGAGGACGGCGTGGAGCAGGCAGTCACCGTCGCCCGGCACGTCGACGACGTGGTACAGCCGGCCGTCGTCCAGCACGTTCACGCGTGATTCGTGCACCGGCGCCGGAGCGTTCGGCGCCCTGCTGGTGGCGACCTCGCCGGCGCGGGGGGCGCTGTCGGTCGGGGTCAGCGCACCGGGGCCCTCGGTCTCCGGGTGCCGCTGCGTCAGCGGCGCTTCGACCGTCTCCGGGTGCCGCTGCGTCGGTGGCGCGTCCACCGTCTCCGGGCGGGGGCGCTCCTGCCCGAGCGGCAGGTCACGCAGGACCGGGCCCGAGCGCAGGACGTCCTCGATCCGCTCCAGGTGCCGGGGCAGCACCGTGAAGTCGTCCCGGTGGGCCGAGGTGCCCATCACACCGTTCTCGCCGGCCCATCGGTCGCGACGGCGCAGCGCGAACACGTCGCCCGGCTTCGCCGCCGGTTCGACGTACTCGTCCGGCAGGCCGAGGTAGTGCAGCGCCTCGTGCAGCAGCACGCCGGGCGGGCTCTCGTCGGACCAGGTGAACTGGTCGCTGCGTTCGCGACCGGGAACCACGGTGACCGTCTGGTGCGCGCCGGCCGCGTCCGGCGTGCCGTCCACCCGCAGGTGCACCTGGTCCCCGCCGGGCAGGCGGAACCGCTCGTTGAAGCGTTCGTCGACCACCGACCGGACCCGGTCGAGCATCCGGGTGGCCTCGTGCGCGGGCAGCGGGCGGCCGTCCGGCCCCTGCAGGTGCAGGTTCAGCGTGAACTCGGTGACCCAGTGCCCGGGACGGACCTCGAAGCGCCGCGCGTCGTAGCTGATCGTGGTGTCGGCGCCGTGCAGCCCGCCCAGGCTCAACTGCCGGGCCTCGTACTGCTCGCGCACCCCGGGCCCGGCGATGGCGCCCGGCCCCCCCTGACCGCGCACCAGGGGGTCGAAACGCACCGTCTCCATCCGCGCGGGCGGCGCCGACGTGCGGATGTCGGCCCAGGACGAGGCGGGCAGCACCGCGCCCGGCCCCTCGGACGGCGCGACCGGCCCCGGCTCCCGCACCGGCGGGGGTACGGCGGCGGGCCCGGCCGGCGCCTGGGCGGGCTGGTGGACCGCCGTCGCCGCCCCGGTGTTCCCGCCGGCCAGGGGCTCCGGCTGGCCGAGGAGCTGTTCGACCGCGCTGCGGAACTGGTCGTTGGCGTCGGCGCTCAGGGAATCGCGCCAGGCGTCCAGGTACTCGCGCACTTCGCCGGTCGGGTCGTCCAGGTCGTGCAGGAACGTGGCCAGCTCCGTGGTGTTCCCGGTGGCGAGCGCCGCGGAGGCCTCACCGATCCGGTGGCCGCCCTGTGACTGGGTGCCGTTCGGTGCCAGCGTCCAGGGGCGGGTCTCGCCGCCCGGGCGGGCCGAGATGCCGGGGGTGGCGAGGGTGAGGATCTCCTGCCACGTGTTGGCGCCCTCGGTGACGACCAGGGTCGAGTACCGCTCGAACAGTTCCATCACCGCCGGCTCCACGCGTCCCAGCCGCAGCTGGTGGGCGCCGCCGTCGCCGGACGGCGCGTCGGAGAGGCCCCGGAGGCCGGCCAGCAGCTCCGCGGGGTTCTGTCGCTCGTTCGGCCCGGCTCCCAGCAGGACCACGACCGACGGACGGGGCGGCCCCGGGACCTCCCGCAGCGCGGCTTCCATCCGGGTGGCCATGTCCCGGTGGCGGACCGTGCCGTCGATGGAGTCTCCGTAGTAGGCGGTGGCCAGCCGGATCTCGCTGTTCTGGGCGCGCCGCAGGAGGTCGGCGACCAGGTCCGGAACCGGGTCGTCGGCACCGGTGGCCGCCGGCCAGTGGTCGCGGACGTGGCCCGGGAGGTCCTCCGGGACGGGCTGCGGGCGGAAGGGGTAGGTGACGGTGGCGCCCTGGTCGTGCCAGAGCTCCGCCAGGACGTCGTCCCCGCGGCGGATCTGCCGGGGGTGGCTGTCCCACAGGAAGGGCTGCAGGACCAGGACGTCCGGATCCTGCTCCCCCGTCATCTCCCGCAGGGACGAGGTCAGGTTCTGCTCGAAGTAGCCGGCCGTGTCCCCGCCGTGCGGAGCGTCCAGGGCGGCGAAGACGGTCAGCGTCCGGCCCTGCCCGGAGGACTGGGCGCCGGCCGTCAGGAGGTCGGGGGTCAGGTGCTGGTCGGGGCTGATCGGCCGGTCGCGGTTGTCCTCTCTCGTGACGGATTCCCGGAAGTCCTGCTGGATCTGCGGACTGTCGCCCACGTAACGGTTGCGCACGGGTGCGCTCGGCCTGCTGGAGTCCAGCCAGGCCCCCTCGGGCGTCGCCCCGGTCCAGGCGAAGTACTTCCAGTACGTCTCCACGTCGGCGGCGATCCGCCGCGCGACCGGGTTGTACGCGACGTCCAGCGGCGCTCCCGCCGGGTGTGCGGTCACCCGCATCCCCTGGTGGACGCCCGTCCACGGGCTGTGGAACAGCTCGTAGGAGCGCCGTGGGTGCGCCAGGTCGGCCGAACGGCCGAGCCGTTCGGCGTAGAACGGCGCCTTGCCGCGCGCGAACGTCAGGTGGACCTCGCCGGAATAGCCCATCCTGGCCAGGCCTTCCAGCACTCGCAGGAAGGCGACCTGGTGGCCGCTGCCGGGTGAGCCCGGGTCGACCAGGCTGATCCGCGGGTAGCGCTCGCTCAGTTGATGCCCGAGTGCGGCGTCGGCCGGGGACACGGTCGGCGTCCCACCGGTGTGCGGCGGCAGTGCGGCGAGGTGCTGCTCGTCCTCGGCGCGGTGCTGCTCCCGGACCTCCTGGACCGGCCCGTGCGAGGGCACCGGCACGAACGGCGCGGCGACGGGCTGTCCCGCACCACCCGGCACGGGAGGCGCCAACGGGCCACCCGGCGGCGGGGGCGGCGGACCACCCGGCGGCGGGGGTGCCAACGGGCCACCCGGCGGCGGCGGGGGCGGCGGCCCGCCCTGGGCCGGGGGTGCCAACGGACCGCCCGGCGGCGGGGGCGGCGGAGGCGGCGGGGCCTGCGCGGGCGTGCGCTGCGCCACCGGGTAGACGGCGTCCTCGGTGGCCTGACGCTCCTTCCCGGCCGGCACCTGGTGTGCCGGCTCCTGCACCTCACGGTGGGACCCGGTGCCCTCGTGGTCCTGCCCGGTCGTCAGGAGCGTCGGGCGTGCCCGCTCCTGCAACGGCCCGGTGGTCGCGGCCCCCTCGTCCTCGGGTGCGGGGGTGTGAGGGCGGCGGTCGCCCTGCTCGGCGAGCTCGTGACCCTCGGGGCGGACCCCGTCCCGCTTCGTGCCCGAGGACGGCTCCCGGACGCTGTCCCGGGGACGGACGAGGGGGCCGGACGGGGTGAGCGGCCCGGGTACGGGGGTCGGCTCGGGCTTGGTCTCGGGCTTCGTCTCGGCCTCGGGCTTGACCTCGGGCCGTTCCTCGGAGGGGCGGCGGCCGAAGACGTTCTCGTTGGCCGCTTCGTGGCCGCGCCAGTGCTCGCCGTTCAGGTCCTCCGGACCCCAGTGGTCCTTGTAGGCGTCGAAGAACTCGCCGCCGTAGCGGGTCTTCAGCTCCTGGACCGTCTCGTCCGACACCTTGCGGCTCTCGGCGAGGCGGTCGTAGCCGGCGGCGGCGTGCTCGCGGGCGGGCAGTACGGCGCGTTCGAAGGCGACGTGCCGGTCCAGGCCCTCGGTCAGCCGCTCGCGTTCGAGGCGCCACTGCTCCAGCCGCTCGGGCAGGCCGGCCTTGTGGTCGGCGTCCGCGTCGCGCAGCAGGGAGCGGAAGTTCTCCTCGAACGCGGCGCGGACCCGCTCGGTGTAACCCTCGCGCACGCGCCGGGCCGCGGCGGAGGCCGGCGGTTCGGAGCGGTCGGTACGGCTGCCGCGCGCCGGCCGTCCCAGGGCCGTCTCGACGGAGGCGGCCGTCGCCGTCCCGTGGCCGCTGCCGTCGGCGGTGTCGAGGCCGCCCAGGTCGTGCGGGACCTTGGTGCGGGCGGTGTCCTCGGCGACGCGCAGCGCCTCCTCGCGGGCACCGTGCAGGGCCAGCAGGCGGTTGATCTCGGCCGGGTCGGTCAGCCGGTCGAGTTCCTCCTTGAGCCGGGCCGGGTCACGGTCGGCGGCGGTGTGCTCGGTGACCGCGCGGTCGGTGAGGCGGGCGAGCTGGGCGCGGGCGGCGGCCACCGCGCCCGCGGACGGGCCGTCGGCCAGGCCCAGTTCGCGCAGCGCCTCGACGCCGAACTGCTCGGGGGCACTGGTCTTCCACGCCCCGACCGCGTCCTCCACCGCGTCGATGGAGCGTTTCAGCACGGTCTCGCGGACCGCCTGGACGGTGAAGTCGTGGGACAGGCCGCCGCGGTGGCTCTCGAAGACGTCCCGGAAGTCGGCTTCGAGCCGGTCCCTTCCCCTGCGGGTGGGGTCGGAGGGGGCGAGGTCGTCGCCGTTCTCGTCCTCGATCACCAGGAACGTGTCCTCGTCCCGGCGGCCGGTGCCCGGCCCGTTCTCGTCGGCGTCCAGGGCCGTCCGCTCCTGGTGGCGGCCGTGGGCCTCGGCGAGCCGCTCGCGCATGGCCTCGGCGACCTGGTCGCGGGCCTCCTCCGACACCCGGGCGTCCTTCGGCACGCCGACCGCGTCCAGCAGCGCGCGGTCCGACTCGGAGAGGTTCTCCCGCTTCCAGTCGGCGTGGGCGTCCTCCACCGCCCGCTCGATCCGCTCGGTCTGCGTGGCGCGGGCCTGCCGGACCTCCAGGTCCCCGGCGGCCCGGCGCAGCCGGTGTTCCAGCGCCCGGCTGGCCAGGGCGTTGCGTTCGGGGGTGAGATCGGCGCGGGTGGCGTACAGCTGGGAGATGTCGCGTTCGGCGTCGGAGCGGAAGCGCTCGGAGGCCTCCCGGCGGATCTCCGCACTCGGGTGGTCGCCGCCGGTGGCCGCCGGGTCGAGGCCGCGTTCGGTGAGCAGGTGGTCGAAGCGGGTGACGGCGACCCGCAGGGCGAGTTCGCGGGCGCCGGCCAGCTCCAGGCGGTCGGCGGCGCCGGCGAGGATCTCCTCCCGCTCGTGCGGGCGGGCCTCGATGTCGCTCTGCACGTCGGCGGCGGTGCGTCGCCACGCCTCGGTGCCCGGGCCGGTCAGGGCGCGCAGTTCCCGGGGCAGCTCGGCGTGGCCCTCGATGAGGTGTTCCTCGACCTCGCTGTGCAGGGCTTCCTTCGCCTCGGCCTCGGCGAGCACGGTGTCGTGCCGCTCGGCGAGCTCCTGCTGCTTGTCCTGCCAGGCCGTGCGCCGCTCGTCGCCGGCCGGCACCTTGGCGTGCTCGGGTGCGTCGACCCGGTGGTAGGCGTGACCGGAGGGCGTGTGGGTGGTGATGGGGACGGGCGGGCCGTCGGGGTCGTGCGGGTCGGTGGGACCGTCGGGCCTGGGGCCGCCGGGCTTGGGGTCGCGGGGCGGGGTGGCGGGCGGCACCGGCCCGTTCGGGGCGGGGCGGTTCGGGTCCGCGACCGGCACGTCCGGGGTCCTGGGCTCCGGGCCCTTGGGGTCCGTCGTCCTGGGGTCCGGGGTCTTCGAACCCTCGGCCGGTACGTCCGGCCGGTTCGGGTCGAGGCGGCCGGGCGGGGTCGGCGCGGTGGCGTCGCCGGGGCCGTCGGTGCTGGTGCGCAGGGGCGGCGGCACCGGGGCCGTGCTCCGGTCACCGTTCGTGGGCGCCTGCGGTTGCGGCTGCGGGCCGTTGTCCGTCCCCGCTCGCCCGCCCGCTCCCCCGGGCCCGCCCGCCGTGTTCCTGGGCTCGCTCAGGGGCGGTTCGGCGTGCTCGTCGACGACCGTGGTGCGGCGTGCCGGGTCGGGCGCGGGCGCCTGCGGCTGGGGCTTCGCGCTGCCCTGGCCGTTGGCGTCCGCGGACGCCGTCGCGGTCCTGCCGCGCTCCCCGGCGCCGGCGTTCTCGGACCTGGGGCTGTCGGACTTGGAGCTGTCGGACCTGGGGCTGTCGGACCTGGGACTCTCGGGCCTCGGGTTCTCGGGGCTCGCGGGCCCGCCACCCGTACGGGTCCTGGGTGCGGGTGAGGGGGCGGCGGTGTCCCGGTTGCCGGACGCCGTCGTGGACTTCGGCGGACCGGCGGCGGACGTCCGATCGTCGCCCCGGGACTGGGTCTCGACCGGTCGCGCAGGGGCCTTCGGGTCCCACCCGCCGTCGACCGAGGAGGTGTGGCTGGTCTTGCCCTTGGGGTCGGCGAGGACACCCTCGCCGTTCTCCGCGGGGTGGTGGCTGCCGGACCCGAGGACGGACGGCAGCGAGCCGGCGCCCGACTTGAGCGAGGCACCGTCGCCGCCCGACAGCCGCGTCCCGGCGATCTGGTCGATGTGCCCGGGCCGGGGCACCGGGAGCGGCGCCGAGTACCCGCCCATGTTGCTGATCACCGAGAGGAAGGTCAGCGGGTGGAGGTATCCGTAGTTGTCGCCGCTCTCCGGGGTGATGCGCGAGCTCTCCAGGCCGCGGACGAAGTCGGCGTACCGCAGGGTCAGCGGCGAGGCCAGCCCCATGATCATGTGCCGCATGCCGCCCATCATGAAGCCGCCGACGAAGCTCATCCCGCTGGCTTGCCACTCGCCGTTGTAGATCGTGTTGTAGATGCCCTCGGTGAGGTACTGGTTGATGCCCGACTCGATCTGGCTGCCCAGCACGTGCCCGAGGTAGAACATCTTGTTCATCTTGTTGACGCCGCCGGCGAGTTCGGGAATCTTCTCGACCAGCAGCTTGAGTTCGGGCGTGAGGGCGACCTTGCCGGCGTCCTTGGCGAGGTTCTCCAGGGTCTCCTTCAGCGCTTCCTGACTGCCCTCCTTCATCACCGTCTTGAGCGAGTGCTGGACGAACTGCTTGCCGATGTGCTCGCCCATCTCCCGGGCGAGCTTCTTGCCCAGTTCCTGCCCGAGTTCCTTCTCGAAGAGCTCCCCGAGCTGGCGCACGAACTTCTCGCCGCTCGCGGCGCCCACCTTGCGCCCGGCCTTGAAGCCCTTGGACAGGTACTGGGCGTTCTCCTTCAGCAGCGTGCTGATGCCCCTGGCGAACCGCTCGGCCGCCTCGTTCCCGAGCAGGTGGCCCAGGCCCTGACCGGCCTCCTTGCCCGCGCCCTTGAGGGCACCGGCCGCCGCGCCCTCGCCGAGCTCCTTGCCGACCCCCTTGAGGGCTCCGGCCGCCGCGCCCTCACCGAGTCCCTTGCCGATCCCCTTGAGGGCTCCGGCCGCCGCGCCCTCGCCGAGTTCCTTGCCCGCTCCCTTGAGGGCACCCCCGGCCAGCCCCTTGATCACGTCGTTGAGGGCGCTCTCCACGAACAGCTTGGCCAGGCGGGGGCCGAGCAGCTTGCCCAGGCCCAGGCCCAGCAGGTTCAGCGGCCCGCCGATCGCACCGCTGAGAGCGCCGAAGATCGCCGCCTGCTTGGTGAGCTCCGTGTCCCACTCGTGCCGGTCACCGCGCTTGAACTGGATGCCCTGGATGATCGAGTCCAGGATCAGGCCGCCGACGATGCCGCCGAAGGCGTGCAGGGCGATCAGCTGCACGAGCTTCTTCAACAGCTGGATGAGGAACTGCCTCGTCAGGATCTTCTTCCACTCCAGCGCCACGAGGGAGGCGCCGCCGGTGAAGATGGACCAGGCGATGGCGAAGGCGATCTCGATGATCAGCTGGACGAGCTGGCCGATCGCCATCCACTTGGTGTACTCGACGGTGTTGGCGACCTTGCCGGCCAGTTCGGCCAGCTGGGTGCAGAGACCGGCGGCGTTGCGCAGGGGGTCGGTGGCCGGGTCCGAGCTGGTGAACCGCCCCCACTCCTTCTGGAAGGCCTTGGCGGCCTCGCCCTCGATCCTCGTGTTGCAGGTCTGGACCGCGGCGAGGATGTACTCGCTCAGCTTCGGCAGGTCCTGGGCCAGCGCGAGGTAGTCGTCCCGGACGTCCCGCAGCAGCCCCTCGTCACTCTCCGGCCAGGGCATGCCGGTGATGATGTGGAAGAACTGCGCCACACCCGGGGAGACGTGAATGGACGAGTGGGACATGGCGCAGGGCCTCCGGGGGCGGGACTGGCGGTACGAAGGTGCGGGGCGGGCGAACTCAGGCCCTAGCGGAAGCCGTTCACACCATGCCGGCGCCGTGTTCGTCGGTGGCGTCGAAGAGGTCGGCGGTGCCCTGGCCGTGCGCGGACATCGCCTTCAGCTTGTTGCGGATCTGCGAGGTCAGGTTGTACAGGTCGGCGGTGGGCTTGTCGATCTTCTCGTGGTACTGCTTGCCGATCTCGTCGCCGCCGCCGGCCTTGACGTTCTTCTGGTTGATGTCCTCCATCTCCGTGTTGATCTTCTCGACCAGGGCCGCCACGTCGTCGAAGTTGGCGAACGCCGCTTTGAGGCCCTCTTCCTTGCGCAGCGTCTTAGCCATTGAACTCCTCCTGGTTGCGGGAAGGCTTGACCGTCCGGTCGGCGCCGGGGCGCATCGCGGTGAGCGGGGCCAGCAGCGCGTCCAGGTCCAGTCCGCCGCCGATCCCGAACAGGCCCTCCTCGTCGCCGCGCTCACCGGTGAAGTCCATCCGCAGCGTCTCGCCGACACCCTCGAAGCTGCGCATCTCGGCGGTGATCTGGTCACCCATCCGGGCCTTGGCCTCGTTGAGCACGTCCTTCAGCACGGTGCTCAGCTGGGCCGGGGCCATGGACTGGTAGGCGGTGGTGTGGAAGCTCAACGCGAGCAGCTCGCCCTGGGGGCCGACCTTCGCGGTGACCATCCGGTCCTTGCTGGTCGCCGAGGCGGTCATCGCCTGCATCTTGCGCGTCGACTCGGCCAGCCTCTCCTTCTGCTCCTCCAACGAGGCCATGGCCTGGTTCAGTTGGTCCTCGAACGAGTGCGACATGCCTTCTCCGTTTCCTTGTCCGGGGGCGGCGCCCCTCCCGGGACGCCGCCCCTTCCTACTGGTGCGCCGTGCGCTCAGCGGCCGATCACACCGTCGACCGCGCCGGTCTCGGTGCCCCAGACCTCTTCGTCCTCGGCCAGCCAGGTGGTGCGCTGACGGTCCTTCTCGCCCTGGCCCGCGCCCATGCCGCCGCCCATGCCGCCCATCGGCGGCATCATCGGCATTCCGCCGCCGCTGGTGGACACCGACCGGCCGCGCATCGCGGCCTGCTCCTCGGCGGCCATCGCGGCGGCCTTCTGTGTCGCGGCCTTCTCCGCGGCCGCGGCCTCGGCGGCCGCCACGGCTGCCGTCTTGCCGCCCGGAGCCAGCCCGCCGCTGTTCTCGATGGCCTGCGGACTCAGCCCGCCGCCGGAGCTGACCAGCCGGGGCATCGAGCCGCCGCCCGACGAGAGGCCGCCCGACGAGAGGCCGCCCGACGAGAGGCCGGTTCCCCCGGCGCCGCCGAAGAGGCCGGCGTAGGATCCGAGGCCGCCGGAGGCGGAGGTCGAGCTCCCGCCGGAGCCGTAGTCGCCGAAGGAGGAGCCGAGGTCCAGATTCCAGTCGGACCCGGTGGACGGCGGACGGATGCCGCCACCACCACCGGTCCCACCCCCGCTGCTGCCGCTGCCGCTGCCGACCATCGCGTCGATGGCGTGCTGCCGGTCGGTGTAGCGCTGGGAGATGTCGGAGATCGGACGACCGGTCGAGTCGAGCAGCGTGCCGTCACCGGCGATGGATCCGCCCTTGGGCAGCACCACCGGGTTGCCGTCGCGGTCCAGCACCTCCTTGTCGTCGGGCCCGATGACCGTCCCGTCGTCGCGGACCTTCGAGCCCTTGGGCACCTTGGCGTTCTGCCCGTAGATGCCACCGCCGGTGCCCGGCGGAACGTCCGAACCCGGGGGGACGACGACGGGCTTGCCGTCCTTGCCGGTCACCTTCTGGCCGTTGGCGTCGTACACCTGGCCGTCCTTGCCGATGTAGCCGCCCGGGGGCAGCATCACCGGCTTCTTGTCGGCGCCCAGGACGGGCTTGTGGTCCTTGTCGAGGATCGGCGTGCCGGCGCCGTCGCCCCCGAGGCCGGCGCCACCGCCGCCACCGCCACCGCCGCCGGGGCTGATGACCGGGGGCGGCGGCGGAAGGTGGGTGTTGTTGCCGCCGCCCTTGCCGTCGCCGCCGCCACCTCCGCCGGCACCCAGGTCCAACTTGCTGTTGCCGCCACCCCCACCGCCCGCACCGCCGCCCAGGTCGGGGTTTCCCGGGCCGCCCTTGCCGTCACCGCCGGCCCCGTCTCCCGCGCCCGGGCCGGGGGGCGCCTGGGTGGGCAGGTCCAGGGTGGCGTTGACGTACCCGCGGCCGAAGTCCGTGACCAGTTTTTGGTAGGCGGTGTTCAGGGCGTCCGTCGGATCCGCCCCGCCGGCCGCCTGCCGCTTGTCGAGGTACTTGACGACGTTGTCCAGCCACTTCTGCTTCGCCTTCTGCTCCAGCTTGACGTAGAAGGCGTCCTGGGTGGCGTCGCCGAGCGAGGCGGAGGGGATGGACGTCACTTGGCCGTTCTGGTCGAACTCGGGCTTCTTGCCCGTCATCTCCTCTTCCAGCGCCTTGTAGATGGCGTGGGAGGGCCACAGATCCCCGGAGTCCCACCACCCCTTGTGGACGGTAAAGAGGCCCGTGACCGTCTTCGGGATCTGGTCGGCTGCCGCCTCCAGGTCCTGCGGGTGCTTCACCGTGTCGAGCTGGAGGCGGATGGTTTCGATCTCCAGCGCGTACCGCTTGAGCAGCATCTTGAACTCGCCGGCCGCGTCACCCTGCCAGTTGCTGTCCGGGCCGTCGATCAGTTCGGCCCATTTCCTCACCCTCGGGTACCAGGTTTCCAGCCACTTGCCCACGTCCCGCAGACCCTGCGCGGCGTCCCTCAGGCTCCGGGGGTCGACCGTGCCGTTACCGCCGCCGGACGCCAGCGGCCCGAGGATCCCCTCGTGCTGGTGGATGAACTGGGACAGCGGCTTGTCGGTGTCGTTGCCCCAGTCCGTGTAGTTGACCGGGATGCCGATCACGACGTGGTGGTTGACCTTGTTGAAAGTGTAGTTCCACGCCCACCACACATCAGGCCTGGCCTCGCCCGTCTTGGCCATGTCCGTGTGCCCGGTATCGACTGCTGTGCCGTAATAGAAGTTGGCGCCCGACGTGCCCTTCTGGACCGACTCCGGCCTGATCCAGGATTTGCTCCCCGCGGGCAGTTCCGCGATCTTGGTCCTGTCGACGATCTTCTGATCCGCGCCCCCGAAGAACGCGAGCACCTGCTCCCAGGTCCCGGCCATCAGTCCACCCACCTGCCTTGTACGGTCAACTCTTCTGCGGTCAGCGCTTCTACGGTGAGCTGGTCTTGGGCGGGGCGGCGGTCGACACTTTGGTGAGGACCTCCATCATCTCGGCGGCCGTCATGGCCTCCTCGTGGGCCTCTTCCATGATGGTCAGCGTGAGCTGGATCTTCACCTGGGCCTGGCGCATCTGGGCCTTGAGGGTGCCGAGGTCGGTGGCCAGGCCGGTGGCCAGGTTCTTGAAGTCGCGGACGATCGAGTCCGCGAAGAACAGCTTGTTGCCCACCAGCAGCGAGTTGCCCGCGCTGTCCAGCATCCCGGCGTACCGCTGCATCACGTTGTAACCGGGGTTCTGGTTCAGGTCGTCCAGGAGGCCGCCGATCTCCGTGTTCGCGAAGTATTGGAGGTCGTCCTTGTTGACGCTGAGGGTGTGCTCGTAGTTCGGCTCGGGCGTCGCCATCAGCCGATGCCTCCCGCGGCGCGCTTGTCGGCGTCGCGCAGTAGGCCGTGCATGGTGCGCAGGACGTCGGCGCCCTGGATGATGTCGTTGTTCATGGCGCCGTTCTGGGTGGCGAGCGCCTGGTAGAAGGTGTGGGCGGCGGTGGCGAGGTCACCGCTGAGCTGGGCCTCGGCGGCCTTGATGGCGGCCTCGCAGTCGTCCATCGCGCTGTGCATGCCCTGGCCGGCCTGGGTCAGGGCATCGGCGGCCTCGTCGATGTTGGCGTGGTTGAGCAGGATGGCGGCCATGGGGGGTCCTCTCGGTCGGGTCGAGTCGTCGGGGCGGTCTGAGGCGGCTTGGGTCAGCGGGGGTTGAGGCCGTTGCGGACCTCGTCGGAGGCGCCGCCGCCCCAGCCGCTCCCGGTCTCCAAGGCCTCGTCGTGGGCGGTGTTGACCTGCCCGTGGCCGCTGGAGAAGTTGGCGTGGAAGGTCTGGTAGGCGTTCTTGAGCTGCTGGTAGCGGCTCTGCCAGTCCTCGATCTTCTGCTGGTAGGCGGTGCTGCAGGCCGCCTTGAAGTGGTCCTGGACCTCTCGGTTGACGGCCTCGACCTGCGAGGCGGCGCGCATCATCGTGTCGATGTGGGTCTCCAGGGTCGCCAGGACGCTCCGGACAACCGCGTCGTCCGTCTGCAGGTTGGGTGCCACCATCGGGGGTTCCTTCCTTCGGGCCCGGCTTCGGCTGCCGGGCTCACTCGACTCAACGGAACTGCGGGGGGCGGCGGTTCACCGCAGGCAGGTGGGGCCGGCCGGGCTCGGTGCGGCGGCGGCGCCGGTGAGCGCGGCCGGGTCGAGGCTGGGGCCGGTGGGCAGCAGGGTCAGCAGCGCCTCGGGCAGGCCCGGGGGGGCGACCTCGCCGTAGCCGAGCTGTTTGGCGACCTCGGGCGAGGGCAGCGGGTACTTCACCCCGGTGTCGGTGACCAGGTAGAGGGTGGTGCCGGTGCCGGCGGTGGACAGCGCGCGCACCAGGGCGCCGCCGCCGGGGCGCACCGCGATGGTGTCGGCGGTGGCGCAGGCCGCCTCGACGCCGGGCTGGGCGGCGGGGGCGGGGCCCTGGAGGGCGGTGTCGTCGAGGAGGGTGACGGCGGTGGTGGGCGCGGGGTCGCCCGGGCGCAGCTCGGCGCAGACGTCGCGGCCCTGGGGGGCGGTCAGGAGCTCGGGCGGGGTGGTGGGCAGGGCGGTGGTGGGGGTGGCGGCCGTCGCGGGGGGCGCGCTGTGGGCGGCGAGGTCGGCGGGGCGCAGGGCGGCGGGGGTGACGGCGGCGCCCTGGTAGGCGATTTGCTGGGTGCGGGAGTCGTTGCGCAGCAGTTCGAAGGCCATCGTGGTGAGCGGGGTGAGTCCGGCGGAGGTGAGCAGGTAGGGGTCGCCACCGGGGCCGGTGAAGAGTTGTCCGATGCGGGTGGGGCGGGTGGCGAGGTCGGGGCCGGGGGTGCCGCGCTGGTCGATGTCGGGGGCGGCGAGGTCGGGGCCGGCGGGCAGGGCGTTGAGGAAGGCCTGGGGGACGGGCTGGGCGGTGGCGGTGCTCTGGCCGAGGGCCAGGCGGGCGCCGTTGTGGGTGTCCAGGCGCAGGCGGCGGCCGTGCCACAGCAGGTGGGTGGTGCCGTCGGGGGCGGTGACCAGGAGGGCCTGGTTGTCGGTGAGGGCGGTGCCGCGGGTGGTGGGGTCGACGGCGACGGCCAGTTGGGGCCGGCGGGCGCCGGAGGGGCCGGGGCGCAGGGCGGCGCAGGCGAGCCAGGGGGCGGTGGCGAGGCGGTCGGGTGCGGGCAGGCCGTCGGGGGCGCCGAGGATGCCGAGCGGGGTGCCGCGGGGGGTGCCGGCCAGGGAACGGACGCTGACCTGGTCGACGGTGAGCTGCTCGCCGGCGATCAGACGGGCGGTCGTCTCGTTGAGCAGGGGGTGGAGGGTGCCGTCGAGGTAGAGGTAGCGGGCGCCGCTCTCCTTGACCAGGACGAGGGTGCCGGGTTTCTTCCAGCCGGTGGCGCCACCGGGGACGAGGACGCCGTAGACGGCGGCGATCAGGCAGGCGAGGACGGCGATGACGATGCCGGTGACGATGCCGCGGGAGGTGCGCCCGGTGGGGGCGTCGGGGGCGTCGGGTTCGCCGCGGAGCATGCCGGTGGCGAGGCGGCCCATCACGAACAGGTGGGCCTGCACCTGGTCGCGCTTCGACTGCATGGCGTGGTTCTCCTCGGTGGCGGGGCGCGGGTTGCTCGCGTGGGCGGTGGCGGGGCGCGGGTTGCTCGCGTGGGCGGGGGCCGGGCGTGGGGTGTGCCGCCGGTGCGGGTTTCAGCCGGCGATGGCGCGTAGTGCCTGATAGGCGCCGGCGGCGGAGAGGGCGAGCGGGAGCACGGTGATGGCGGCGAGGGTGTGCAGCAGGTCGGCGGCGCGGCCCCAGTAGGGCAGCAGGCGTCGGCCCGGGACGGTCCACGAGACGGCGGCCAGGACGGCGCCGGTGGCGAGCAGGGCGGCGAGCAGGACCAGACGGGCGGACGGGGACTGGCCGACGGCGAGGTGGGCGGTGAGCACGGCGGGGCCCAGGGCGCCGGGGACGAGGACGGCCAGGCGCTGGGGGATGGCGCCGATGCCGCGGGCGTGCAGCAGGAGCAGCAGGGACAGCGCGCAGGCCAGGGCGGTGGGGGCCCAGCCGTCCTGACCGGCGAGGGCGGTCAGGCACCCGGCGAGGACGGGGGCGAGGGCGAGGTGGAAGGCCGTGAGGAAGCCGTCGGCGACGACGCTGCGGGAGCGGACGGAGGCGGCGGGGACGGCCTCGATGCCTTCCTGGAGTTCCTCGGCGTTGCGGGGCAGGGCGGGCAGGCGCAGCCCGGACAGGCGGAAGCAGAGGCCGGGCAGGAAGCCGGCGGTGGCGACCGGGAGGACGGCGAGGACGGCGGCGGTGGCGGGTGCGGTCAGCCCGGTGAGCAGCAGGGCGCCGGTGGCGGTGACGTGCAGGGCGAACAGGACCAGGCCGAGGAAGAGCGGGGCGGAGCAGCCGACGGCGGCCATCGCGAGGACGGCTGCTCCGGCGCCGGCGCAGCCGCCGGCGAGCAGGCGGGCTCCGGTGGCGGAGGGTCCGGTGTCGGTGGTGAGGAGGGCGCCGGCCAGGGCGAGGTAGGGCACGGCGGTGGCGCCGAGGGCGGTGCCGGCGGCGGCGTCGCCGACGGCCCGGGAGGCGCTGAGGGCGCCCAGGAGCAGGAACAGGCCGGTGATGGCGGCCGCGCCGGCGCGCAGCTGCGGCGGGCCGGGCAGGAGGAGGAGGGCGATGCCGCCGGCCAGGGCGGTGACGGCCAGGACGAGGGCGGTGTGGTGGGTGAGCGCCGGGCGCCAGGTGTCGGGGCGTTCGCGCATGCCGGTGGCGACGCCGTCGGCGAGGTCGTCGTAGTGGACCTCGGGCAGGGCGTCGCGGCGTGGGCGCAGGTAGAGGTCCTCGCCGTCGCGCAGGTCGAGGGCGTCGGCGCCGAGTTCCTCGTCCAGGGGCGGGTGGCCGAGGCGTTGGAGGACCCAGCCGTCGTGTTCGAGGCCCTGTTCGTCGAGACCCGGTTCGGCGGGGTCGAGGTCGGCGTGGGCGAGGACGGCGGGCAGCAGGTCGGCCAGGGGGATGTCGGCGGGGACGGCGAGTTCGAACACCGCCCGGGGGGCGTGGAACCTCAGTCGGCACAGTGCGGCGACGGCGGCCCCGTTGGCGCTCCCGTTCACGGTTCTCCCTCGTGGTCCGCGGCCCCGGCCGGGCCGGGGGGCCTGGGAGCGGGGCCGGCTCGGCGGTGGCTGGTCCTCGGAAGAGGGCGCGGCCGCCTGGGGCTGTCCGGGGGTGGCGGGTCGGGCGGCCACTCCCCGCCCGGTGGCACGGATGGCGGGGGGTGGTTGGTTCACCGCGGGCGGGAGCGGGCCGGGCGCGAGCGGGCCGGGCGGGGTGAACCGGGGGCGGGGTGGTGGCCGTGGTCCGGGTGGACGGTGTGCGTCCCGGGCGACGGCGCGCGGTGCGGGCCGTCCCCTGGTGCGAGGAGCGCTTTCGTTGAGTGTGGTGCTGGTCGACCGTCCGCCGCGGCGTCCCGGTCCGGCGATGCCCGACGGCGAGATCCAGTTGCAGGAGCCGCCGGTCCTGCCGGAGTCGCAGAGCGGCATGTCGAGCGTGATCTCGATGGCGCCGATGGCGCTGAGTTCGCTGTCGATGGTGTTCGTGTTCCTGCGCCCGGGTGAGGGCGGCGGGGTGCTCGGCTACGTGGCGATGGGCATGATGGGCCTGTCGGCGGTGGGCATGCTGGTGACGCAGCTGATCCGCGGTTCCAGCGACCGCAAGCGGGAGCTGCGGGCCGAGCGGCGGGACTACCTGCGGTACCTGTCACAGATGCGCAGGCAGGTGCGCGGGCACACCGTGCGTCAGCAGGAGGCGGCGGCCTGGCGGCACCCGGCGCCGGGGGCGGTGGCGTCGCTGATCCGCACCTCGCGGCTGTGGGAGCGGCGCGGCACGCACCCGGACTTCGGTGACGTGCGGGTCGGGGTGGGGCACCAGCGGCTGGCGGTGCGGCTGGCGCCGCTGTCGACCAAGCCGGTGGAGGACCTGGAGCCGTTGTGCGCGCACGCGCTGCGGCGGTTCATCCACGCCTACGGCACGGTCGCGGACCAGCCGATCGCGGTGTACGTGCGCGGGTACGCCCAGGTGCTGCTGCGCGGTGACGACCGGGCGGCGGCGCGGGCACTGGCGCGGGCGATGCTGGCGCAGCTGGCACTGTTCCACGCGCCGGACGAGCTGCGGATCGCGGTGGTGGCGGACGCGGAGCACCGGGAGCAGTGGGAGTGGGCGAAGTGGCTGCCGCACGCGCTGCACCCGGTGGACACCGACGCGCTGGGGCCGGTGCGGCTGGTGGCGGGGTCGGTCGCGGAGCTGGAGCAGGTCATGGGCGAGGAGTTCGCGGCGCGCGGGCCGTGGGAGCCGGAGGCGCAGCCGGGCCGGGACGAGCCGTTCACGGTGATCGTGCTGGACGGTGTGCCGGCCGGTCCCGGCAGCCGGGCGGCGCTGGCGGGGTGGCGCAACGCGGTGCTGCTGGACCTGGGTGAGGCGCTGGAGTGGAAGCCACTGCGGCACCGGCTGCGGCTGCGGATCGAGGAGGGGCGGCTGGCGATGGTCGGCGCGGACCGCAACCACCGTGACGAGGTGACCGAGCTGGGCCGGCCCGACGCGTTGTCGTTGCCGGCGGCGCGGCGGCTGGCCGCGCTGATGGCGCCCTACCGGCTCGGGGACCAGCTGGAGGCCGGGGAGCCGTTGGCGGGTGACTTCGACCTGGCGTCGCTGCTGGGCATCCGGAACCTGCACCGGCACGACGTGGCGCAGAACTGGGCGCGGCGCGGGATCGCCGACCGGTTGCGGGTGCCGCTGGGGATCGCCGCGGACGGCACGCCGGTGGAGCTGGACATCAAGGAGTCGGCGCAGGGCGGCATGGGCCCGCACGGGATGCTGATCGGGGCCACCGGGTCGGGCAAGTCGGAGCTGCTGCGCACGCTGGTGCTGGCGTTGGCCCTGACGCACTCCTCGGAGGTGCTGAACTTCGTGCTGGTCGACTTCAAGGGCGGCGCGACGTTCCTGGGTCTGGACCGGCTGCCGCACACCTCGGCGGTGATCACCAACCTGGCCGACGAGGCGGCGCTGGTGGACCGGATGCGCGACGCGCTGCACGGGGAGCTGGTGCGCCGCCAGGAGCTGCTGCGGGCGGCGGGCAACTACAGTTCCCTGCTGGATTACGAGACCGCGCGGGCGGGCGGGGCCGATCTGGAGCCGCTGCCGACGCTGTTCGTCGTGGTCGATGAGTTCAGTGAACTGCTGGCCGCGCACCGCGACTTCATGGATCTGTTCGTGATGATCGGCCGCCTGGGCCGCTCGCTGGGCGTGCACCTGCTGCTGGCCTCGCAGCGTCTGGACGAGGGCCGGATGCACGCGCTGGAGTCGCACCTGTCGTACCGGGTCGGACTGCGGACGTTCTCGGCGATGGAGAGCCGGGGCGTGCTGGGGGTGCCGGACGCCTACCACCTGCCCTCCCAGCCCGGCAACGGGTTCCTGCGCAGCGACATCGCCACCCTGACCCGGTTCAAGGCCGCGTACGTCTCCGGCCCGTACCGGGCGCCGCGCCCCGCGGCCGCGCGCCAGCAGGCCGCGGCCGGGCAGGTCGCCGTCTACGGCACCGGGTACGTGGCGCCGCGTCAGCCCGTCGCGGTGCCGGAGGAGCCGCAGGTGGAGGAGGCGCAGGACGGTGGCACCCTGCTCGCCATCGCGGCCGACAAGCTGCTGGACGCGGGACCGCCGGCGCACCAGGTGTGGCTGCCGCCGCTGGGGGTGCCGCCCACCCTGGACGAGTTGCTGCCGCCGCTGGCGCCGCACCCGGAGTACGGGCTGACCACCGAGGGCGGTACGGGCCGCGGCACCCTGAGCGTGCCGGTCGGCGTCGTCGACCGGCCCTTCCACCAGGTGCGCGACCTGCTCACCGCCGACCTCTCGGGGGCCGACGGCCACGTGGGGATCGCGGGTGGTCCGCAGAGCGGCAAGTCCACCCTGCTGCGGGCCCTGATGACGGCGCTCGCCCTCACCCACACCCCGCGCGAAGTGCAGTTCTACTGCCTGGACTTCGGCGGCGGCACGCTCTCCGCGCTGCGCGGTCTGCCGCACGTGGGCGGGGTCACCGGTCGGCACGACCCCGAGCGGGTGGTGCGCACGGTCGCGGAGGTCAACGCGATCCTCGCGCGGCGCGAGCTGCGCTTCGCCGAGCTCGGCATCGACTCGGTGGCGGCCTTCCGCCGGATGCTGGCGGCGGGTCAGCTGCCGCAGGAGGCGCACGGCGACGTCTTCCTGGTGATCGACGGCTGGAACACCGTGCGCCAGGAGTTCCCCGACCTCGCGCCGGCGCTGACCCTGATCGCCCAGCGCGGCCTCAACTACGGCATCCACCTGATCGTGGGCACCACCCGCTGGGGCGAGGTCACCGGCGCGCTGCGCGACCTGCTGGGCACCCGGTTCGAGCTGCGGCTCGGTGACCCCGTCGACTCCGCGATCGGCATGCGGGTCGCCGCGACGGTCCCCAAGCTCCCCGGCCGCGGTCTGACCGCCGAGGAACTGCACTTCCTCACCGCGCTGCCCCGGATGGACGGCACCGGCAGCACCGACGACCTCGGCGACGGGGTGGCGGACCTGGTCGACGCCGTGGCGGAGCACTGGACGGGGGCGCGCGCGCCCGAGGTCCGGATGCTGCCGCTGCAGCTGCCCGCCGCCGCGCTGCCCGCCCCCGAGGGCCGACTGCGCGTCCCGCTGGGGCTCCAGGACGTCTCGATGGACACGCTGTGGCACGACTTCGAGGAGACGCCGCACCTGGTGGTGGTCGGTGACAGCGAGTCGGGCAAGACGAACCTCCTGAAACTGGTGGCGGCCGGCATCACCAGCGCCTACCGCCCCGACCAGGCGCGGATCATGCTGGTCGACTACCGCCGGGTGCTGCAGGGCGCGGTACCGCAGGAGTACCGGCTCGGGCACGCGGTCGCCGTGGACGCGCTGCGTCAGATCGTCGACGGCGCGGCGCGGGCGATGGCCAACCGGCTTCCCGGCGTGGACATCCCGCCGGAACGGCTGCGGCTGCGGGACTGGTGGGAGGGCCCGGAGCTGTTCATCCTGGTCGACGACTACGAGCTGGTCGCCGGCTCCCCCGGCGGGATGTCCGCCCACCCGTTCGCACCGCTGCTGGACTACCTGGCGCAGGGTGTCGAGCTGGGCCTGCACCTGATCGTGGCGCGCAGCGCCAACGGCATCGGACGGGCCTCCTCGGACCAGCTCCTGCGCAAACTGGAGGAGGTCAACACCCCGGTGGCGCTGCTGTCCTGCCCGCCGAGCGAGGGCTTCCTGTTCGGCAACACCAAGCCCCGCGCCCTCCCGCCCGGGCGGGCCCTGCACATCACCCGGCGCCGCACGGTGCAGGTGCAGACCGCCGCCGTCGACGAGGACGCAGGGGCGCAGCGGTGAGCGCCGCGCCGGTGCGGCGCTGGCTGACCCGTCACCGCGACGCCCCGGCCCCCGCGGTGCTGCACGAGGCGGGTCCGCACTTCGTCATCGCACCCGGCGCGGCGCACGGGTCCGCGCACGGGGCCGGGGCGGCACCAGCGCTGCCCGCCGAACTCGCCGCCGCGCTCGCCGCACTGCCGTCCGTGGTGGGGACCGTGACGGTGCTGGCGGCGGCCGCCGACGCGCAGCCCGTCCTGCTCGCGAGCCTGGCGGAGCTGGCGCGCACCGCGGCCGTCCGGCGGGCCGGGATCCTGGTCCTGGCGGCCTCCGGCCTGGCCACCGCCCAGCCGGACGGCAGACGGCCCGCCCAGCGGATCGCCGAACTGGCCGCCACCGGCATCGTCGCCCCGGACGGCGTCGTCACCCTGCGGCCCGACGGGACCCTGCTGGCCGACGGGGCCGGCCCGGGATCGCCGGCATCCTGGTGGCTGTTCACTCCGGCCGGCCCGGCCCGCCGGCTCGGGCCGGTGTGGCCGCTGCCGGAGACGGCGGACGTGACGGCCGCCCGGGTGCGGGCGGCAGACCCGGCGGAGCCTCGGACACCGCGGCCCGGGAGCGCCGGGCCGGCCCCTCGGGCGGCGTCCGCCCCCGCCGTACCGGTACCCGGCACACCCGTACCGGCCGCGACGGGCCCGACGGCCCCTCAGGCACTTCCGCCCGCCCCGGCGCCGGTGGCGGGCGACGAGCGCGACCCGCTCGGCGGGGGCCCGCTGGTGACCGAGCTGCCGGGCGGCTACTGGCTCCACGGCGAGTCCGCCCCCGATGTCCGTTCCGGCCCGTTGGACCTCGCCACGGCGGCGCCGGGCACCCTGGTCCTGGTCGTCGGCCACCCTGGCGCGCCCCTGCCCGCGGCCGCCGGGGTCGCCGAACGGCTGGCCCGGGTCCGGCCCGTTCCGGCCGAGCTGCTGGTGAGCGCGCCCTGGGCGGCCACCGCGGCGCTGGTCGCGCTGACCGCCGCCCTCGCGGCCGAGCTGGGCCGCGACGTCCGGGCCGCCGTCGGCCTGCCGATGCGCACCGCGGACGGCTGCTCCGCCCGCGTCCTGGCCGCCGACGGCACGCCCGGCTGGGAGCCGTGGCTGACCGAGCTGACCGCTTCACCCGGGCGGGGCCGCGTGGTCGCCTCCGCCTGGCGCCCCCTGCCCGACGGCACCCCGCCCGACGGCCCCGCGCTCTACCGCGCGCCGGTGGCGGGCTGGCGCCTGGAGGCGGTGCCGGCCGGCCTGTGGCTGCGCCCCGACGACCCGCCGCCGGACCACGGCCCGCGGCTGCTCGACCCCGGGCCGGACCGCCCCCTGCTCATCGTCGGCTCGGCCGGCCGGACGGTGCCGGCGGAGGTGCTCGCCGTCGTGGACGGCCTGCTGACGGCCCTCACCGTCCCGGGCGCGGCGGTACCGGGACTGCTCCTGAACGGCCCCACCCGCGCGCCCGCCCCCTTGACCACACCCGCGACCGAACCCGCCACCGATGCCGGCCTCCCGGCCCTGCCGACGCCGACCGCCACGTCCACCGGCCCCTCCCCCGCACCCGGGCCCGGCCCCGCCGGGCAGGACCCGGACGGCACGGACGCCCCCGGCCCGGAGGCCGGACCGGCGCACGCGCCCGGGGAGACGGGCCCGGAGTCCACCGGCTCCCCCGGGCCGGACACCGAACCCACCGTCATCCTGCCCACCACCACCGACCACGCCGCCGAGCCCACGACCGCACCGGGCGGCGCGGGCGACGGCGACGGCGAGGACACGGCCGAGGTCCCCGCCGTGCCCCGGCTCATCGCGCCGGACGGCGCCTTCAGCTCGGGGCGGCCGTCCACCGCCGCCGAACGGGCCGCCTTCCGGGCCCTGCTCGGCCCGCACTTCCACCGCTACGCCAGCCAGGCCGAGCAGGTCGCCCTGCGGCTGCCGGCGCTGCGGTCACAGCCCCGCGACGACCTGAAGGACGACCTCGCGGCCGTGTACCTGCACCACGCCGACACCGGGATCCCCGCGTCCCGCACCGAGTTGGTGGCCGCGGCGCGCCGGCCCGGCGGACCGGGACCGCTGGAGCTGTACCTGGCGTGCCTGGGTTCCGGGCTGCGCCGGCTGCCCAACCACCGGGGCGCCGTGCTGCTGGGCTCGGACGCGGGCGAGGAGGTGCTGCGCCACTACGTGCTGGGGGCGCTGCTGACCGAGCCCGCTCCGGTCGTCGGCACTCCGGAGGCCGACCTCGCCCCGGGGACGTCGACGGAGTTCCTCGTCTGGTCGGCCACCGGCCGCCGGACGTCCGTGATCGCCGACGACGGCGACCCGGAGGTGGTCTTCCCGCCCGGCTCGCGCTTCCGTGTCCTGGACGTCCTGCCCGGCGGCGAGGACCGCCCGGTCCGGGTGCTGCTGCGCGAGGCGGCCCCCGGCCCTGCCGCGACCGGCCCCACCGCGGACGCGGCGGCCGAGGAGCACGACGCGCAGGCCCGGACCCGGCTGCTGGCGTGGCAGGACCGCCGCGATCTGCTGCCGCCCGCGCGGCTGCGCCCGCCGGCCCGCCCGGAGCGGCTCCGCCTGACGCCGGGAGTCGCCGCCGGGTGAGGCGCGCGGGGCGGCAGTCGCGTCCGCGAGACGGTTCGGATGCCCCCGCCCTCGCGCGTCGCGCGCGTGGAGGGGGCGGCCCTCACTCCTTCGGAGCCTCCGGTTCCTCGACGAAGTCGACGCGCTTGAACTGCTTGTTCATCGACTTGACCAGGAACCAGGTGGCGACGCCGAGGGCGGCGAAGACGACGAAGCCCAGCAGTCCGGGGGTCACCTTGGTCTCGTCGAGGGCGAGCTCGGCGGCGAGGTGGGTGAGGTTCACGGGGGCACTCATATCTCTATGGTGGCCCGGCTCACGGGGAGCCGGGCCATCGGGGGGTGGTTCAGTCGCGCGTGTCGGTGGCCTCGGCGGCCAGGGTGGGGGTGCGCAGGCCGGCGAACAGGTCGTCCTCCGGCAGGTCGACGTCGATCAGGGTCCGGGCCAGCTCGTAGTCCTCGGTCGGCCAGACCTCGCGCTGGACCTCCAGCGGGACGCGGAACCACGGCCCGTCCGGGTCGATCTGGGTGGCGTGCGCGATCAGCGCGCGGTCCCTGGTCTCGAACCAGTCGTCGCAGCGGACCCGGGTGGTGATCTCGCGCTCCTTGCGGCCGCTCTTCTCCCAGCCCTCGATCCACTCGCCGTACGGCGACTCGTGGCCGTGCTCGGTGAGGTACGCGTGCAGCTCGCGGATCCGGCCCATCGGGAAGCCGTGGTTGTAGTAGACCTTCAGCGGCTGCCAGGGCTCACCGGACTCCGGGTAGGCGTCCGGGTCACCGGCGGCGTCGAAGGCCAGCATGGTGATCTTGTGGGTCATGATGTGGTCCGGGTGCGGGTAGCCGCCGTTCTCGTCGTAGGTCGTGATGACCTGCGGCTTGAACTCGCGGATCAGCCGGACCAGCGGCTCGGCCGCCTCCGCGACGTCCTTCAGGGCGAAGCACCCCTCGGGCAGCGGCGGCAGCGGGTCGCCCTCGGGCAGGCCCGAGTCGACGAAGCCCAGCCAGGCCTGCCGGACCCCGAGGATCCGGCGCGCCTCGTCCATCTCCTTGCGCCGGACCTCGTGGATGTTCTCCTCGATCTCCGGCTTGCCCTGCAGCTTCGGATTGAGGACCGACCCGCGTTCCCCCCCGGTGCAGGTGGCCACCAGCACATCCACCCCCTGGTCGACGTACATGGCCATGGTGGCAGCGCCCTTGCTGGACTCGTCGTCCGGGTGGGCGTGCACCGCCATCAGTCGCAACTGCTCAGTCAACGCGTGCGTTCCTTCCACAATGTCTGGGCCTTCCGCGAAGTCCGGTCTGCCCACCGTCCGAGCCGCTCGGTTCGGGCCGCGTCACCGCGGGCCCGCCGCCGGGAGCGCCGCGGCAGGACCTCACCACGCCGCCGGCACGACGCCGACACGGCCGAGCAGCGCCCCCGCCGGACCGGCCGCGGGCGTGCCCCTCCTATAGTGACGGACTGGAGGAGCGTCGCATTCCCCCGGCACCACCGCGGGGGGTACCTCCCGGAGAGGACTGAGCCCGATGAGCGCAGGCACCACCACCCCGCAGCTGCCCGAGGGGCGCTACGGCCGGCGCGGCGACCGCGAGTCCGACCGCCGTCTCAAGGTGGCGGGTGCGGTCTGCGGCGTGCTGGGGCTGGGCCTGGTGGCCTGGCTGGGCAGCTCGTACCTGATCCGCGAGACCACCATCAACGGCAGCGTCCCCTCCTTCCAGGCCGTCTCGGACACCGAGGTGCAGCTGCACCTGGCGGTGCGCAAGAGCGACGGCACGGCGGGCAGCTGCACCGTCCGCTCGCAGGGCGAGAACGGCGCGGTGGTCGGGGTGGCCGACTTCCCCGTGCCGGCCGCCGGCGGCGACTACGACGCCGTGGTCAGCCTGCGGACCACCGCCCGCGGCACCACCGCCGAGCTGCTGGGATGCACGCCGGCGAAGTAGCGGCCGTCGATCGCGACCCGCCCGGGCGCATATTCGATCGGAAGAGCGGGAATCCGTCAGGATGTCCCGCACACCGGTCCTGTACATCTCGGCGCAATGCTGTCGTCAATGACGCGCCGACGACTCTCCCGCTTGTCGGCCGGAGTTGTTAGGCTCGTGGTTTCGCCCCTTCCGCACCGAGAGGTACGGGAGCGGGCGTTGCTTTGTAGTTACGACCGATATCTCCACCGCCACCCTGCTGACGACTCACACCCTCAGCACAGCCCCAGCACCTACGAGGAGCACCCGTGACCCAGACCAGCGAGAACGTGACCTGGCTCACTCAGTCCGGCTATGACCAGCTCAAGGCCGAGCTGGAGCATCTGAGCGGCCCCTGGCGCATCGAGATCGCCCAGAAGATCGAGGCGGCGCGCGAGGAGGGTGACCTCAAGGAGAACGCCGGTTACCACGCGGCCAAGGAGGAGCAGGGCAAGTACGAGCTGCGGATCCGCCAGCTCACCCAGCTCTTGGAGCGCGCCAAGGTCGGCGAGGCCCCCGCGGACTCCGGCGTGGTGGCCCCCGGCATGGTCGTCACGGTCGCCTTCGACGGCGACGAGGACGACACCATGACCTTCCTGCTCGGCTCGCGCGAGATGGCCGGCAGCGACGACCTCGACGTGTACTCCCCGCAGTCGCCGCTGGGCCGCGCCATCGACGGCAAGAAGGTCGGCGACGAGGCGACGTACGAGCTGCCGAACGGCAAGGCCGCCTCGGTCACCGTCACCGACGCCAAGCCGCACAACGGCTGATCCCCCGCACCTGACGCCGAGGGCGGCCGTGGACGAGGTCCACGGCCGCCCTCGCGGCATCCCGGCGGCCGGCCGCCGGGCCGGGCTCAGCCCGAGGCCGAGCGGTACTTGCGCACCGACAGCCAGGAGAAGACGGCGGTGATCAGCACCGACCAGAGCACCGACATCAGCTCCGCGTGCTGCATCGGCCAGGCGCTGTCCACCGGCCCGACCTGGTTGCCGAAGAGGTTGCGGCAGGCCTGCACGGTGGCGCTGAACGGGTTCCAGTAGGCGATCCCCTGCAACCAGCCCGGCATCGAGCTGATCGGCACGAAGGCGTTGGAGATGAAGGTCAGCGGGAAGAGCCAGATCAGCCCGGCCGAGGTGGCCGCCTCGGGACTGCGGACCGAGAGGCCGATCAGCGCGCCGATCCAGGAGAACGCGTAGCCGAGCAGGAGCAGCAGCCCGAACGCGGCGAGCGCCTTCGGCACCCCCTCGTGGATCCGCCAGCCGACCAGCAGCGCCACCACCGCCAGCACCACCAGGGTGAAGGCGGTCTGGCAGAGGTCGGCCAGGGTGCGGCCGACCAGCACCGCCGAGCGGGCCATCGGCAGCGAGCGGAAGCGGTCGACCAGCCCCTTGGTCATGTCCTCCGCGATGCCGGCGGAGGCACCGGCCGTCGCGAAGGTGACCGTCTGGGCGAAGATGCCGGCCATCAGGAACTGGATGTACGAGTCGGAGCTGGCCTGCGTCCCGGGGATCTGGATCGCCCCGCCCATGACGTAGGAGAACAGCAGCACGAACATCACGGGCTGCATCAGTCCGAAGACCACGATCTCGGGGATCCGGGTCATCCGGCGCAGGTTGCGCCGGGCGACCACCCAGGAGTCGTGCAGGGTGGCCGCCGCGCCCCGGCGCTGCTTCGGTACCGCCCCGCCGATGGCGTGCTCGGTGGCAGTGGTCATCTCACCGTTCCTTTCCGGCGGGGACGGCCTGCTGGTCCGGGCCCTGGCCGTCCTCGCCGGCCCGTCCCCCGCCGTGCCCGCCGTGCCCCTTGCCCCGGACCCTGCCGGCGGCGCCGCCCTCCTCGTCCTCGGCCGCCGTGACGTGGCCGGTGAGCGAGAGGAAGACGTCGTCCAGGGTCGGGCGGCGCAGGCCGATGTCGTCGATCTCGATGGAGCGGGCGTCCAGCTCGCGGATGGCGTCGGCGAGCACTCGCGCGCCACCGCTGACCGGCACGGTGATCCGGCGGGTGTTCTTCTCCACCGCCGGATCGCCCTTGGCGTACTCGGACAGCGCCTCGACGGCCTCGGCGACGAGGTCGGCGCGGTGCACCACGACCTCGATCCGCTCGCCGCCGATCTGCGCCTTGAGCTGGTCGGCCGTGCCGCGGGCGATCACCCGGCCGTGGTCGACCACGGCGATGTCGTGGGCGAGGCGGTCCGCCTCCTCCAGGTACTGGGTGGTGAGCAGCAGGGTGGTGCCCTGCTCCACCAGGGTCTCGATGACCTCCCAGAGGGCCAGCCGGTTGCGCGGGTCGAGTCCGGTGGTCGGCTCGTCCAGGAACATCACCGGCGGCCGGACGACCAGCGCGGCGGCCAGGTCGAGCCGGCGCCGCATGCCGCCGGAGTAGGTCTTGGCGGTGCGGTCCCTGGCCTCGGAGAGGTTGAACCACTCCAGCAACTCCAGCGCCCGGGCCTTCGCCGCCCGGCCGGTCATCTGGTACAGCTCGCCGACCATCTGCAGGTTCTCGAACCCGGTGAGGTACTCGTCGACGGCGGCGTACTGGCCGGAGAGGCCGATCAGGCTGCGCACCTGGTTGGGGTGTTTGAGGACCTCGACCCCGGCGACCACCGCACGGCCGGAATCGGGCCGGAGCAGGGTCGTGAGGACGCGCACGGTGGTGGTCTTGCCGGCTCCGTTCGGGCCGAGCAGCCCCAGCACCGTGCCCTCGGGGACGTCGAGGCTGACGCCGTCCAGGGCTCGTACGTCACCGAAGGTCTTCACCAGGTTCTCGGCTTGGATGGCTGGCGCCATGGCCTGCCTCATCTCCTCGGACGACAGGGGCGCTGTCGCTTGGGCGAATTCCAGTGGTCTGTCCCACTCTGCCCCGAATGCGGGCAGGCGGGCGACTCGGTCCTCGCCGGGCGGGCGACTCGGCCGCCGCTCCGAGGGGCCGGAGGCATCCGGCGCCGGGCGCGCGCGCTCAGTGCGAGACGACGTACCCGGCTTCGCGCAGCTCCCCGACCACCACCGCGCAGTGCTCGGGCCCCTTGGTCTCCAGATGGAGGTCCACCTCGACCTCGGTCAGCCCGAGCTGCGGGTCGATCCGCACGTGCGCCACGTCCAGCACGTTCGCGTCCACCCGGGTGAGCACCCCGAGCAGGTCCGCCAGCGCGCCCGGCCGGTCCGCCAGCCGCACCCGCAGCGACAGGTAGCGCCCGGCCGCCGCCAGACCGTGCCGCAGCACCCGCTGCATCAGCTGCGGGTCGATGTTGCCGCCCGAGAGCACCGCCACCACCGGGCCCTCGAAGGACTCCGGCTGCTCCAGCAGGGCCGCCACCGGGCTCGCCCCGGCCGGCTCCACCACCAGCTTCAGCCGCTCCAGGCCGAGCAGCAGGGCCCGCGAGAGGGAGTCCTCGGAGACCGTCCGCACACCGTCCGCCAGAGCGTTGATCACCTCGAACGGGATGTCCCCGGGCCGGCCGACCATGATCCCGTCCGCCATGGTGGCGTAGCGCTCCAGCGTCACCGGCCGGCCCGCCGCCAGCGAGGGCGGGTACGCGGCCGCGGCGGCCGCCTGCACCCCGATCACCCGCACGTCCGGGCGGATCGGCTTCACCGCCGCCGCGATCCCGGCCAGCAGCCCGCCGCCGCCCACCCCGACCAGGATGGTGCGCACCTCCGGGCACTGCTCCAGGATCTCCAGGCCGACGGTGGCCTGCCCGGTGACCACGTCCCAGTGGTCGAAGGGGTGGATGAAGACCGCGCCGGTCGCCTCCGAGTAGCGCTGCGCGGCCCGCAGCGCCTCGTCCACCGTGGCACCGGACAGCCGGACCTCGGCGCCGTACTCGCGGGTCGCCGCGACCTTGGGCAGCGGCGCGGCCACCGGCATGAAGACCGTCGAGCGGACCCCGAGCAGCGCGGCCGCCAGCGCCACGCCCTGGGCGTGGTTCCCGGCGCTCGCCGCGACCACCCCGCCGGCCCGCTGCACCGGCGAGAGCCCCGCGATCCGCACGTACGCCCCGCGCAGCTTGAACGAACCGGTGCGCTGGAGGTTCTCGCACTTCAGGTGGACCGGCGCGCCGATCAGCGCGGACAGGTGCCGGCTGCCCTCCATCGGTGTCACCCGGGCGACCCCGGCGAGCATCTTCTGGGCGCCGCGGACATCGTCGATGGTGATCGGCCAGCTGTGCATGGCGCCAGCCTACGGCGGGCGGGAGTGCCAACCCGGGATGTCGGCACTGTTCCCGGGCCCGCCCGGCCCGCGTACGCTGCTGGTCCTGAGCCTCCCTCACCGCACGACGATCGTGAGCCGCGATGACGACGACCTCGCCCCAGGCCACCGACCGCACCGACCCCCTGCACGCCCAACTCCAGTACCAGCTGGCGGTGTTCGCCCGGCGCATGGAACAGGTCCGCAGCTCCGACGGGGTGGGCGTCCTGGACCGGGCCGCCTATCTGCTGCTCGACCGGCTGGAGCGGCACGGACCCGCCAACGTCAAGGCGCTGGCCGACGCCCTGGGCGTCGACTCCTCCACCGTCACCCGGCAGGTCGCCCCGCTGGTCGCGGCCGGGCTGGTCGGCCGGGTCCAGGACCCGGCCGACCGCCGGGCCGTACGGCTCGCCCTCTCCCCGATCGGTGCCCGCCGGCTGGCCGAAGTCCGTGCCGGGCGGGCCGAGTTGGCCCGCCGGCTGGTGGCCGACTGGCCGCCCGAGGAACAGCGCGCGTTCTGCGCCCTGCTGGCCCGCTTCAACCACTCCATGGAGTCGTACACGGCGGGCCGGCAGGGCGGCTAGGCACCGTCAGCCGAGGGCCTGCTGGAGGTCGGCCAGCAGGTCGTCGATCGACTCGATGCCGACCGAGACGCGTACCAGGTCGGCGGGCACCTCCAGGGCCGAACCGGCCACCGAGGCGTGGGTCATCCGGCCCGGGTGCTCGATCAGCGACTCGACGCCGCCCAGCGACTCGCCGAGGGTGAAGAGCTGCGTGCGGTTGCAGACCTCGACCGCCGCCTCCTCGCCGCCGTTGACGCGGAACGAGACCATGCCGCCGAACGCCTTCATCTGCTTGGCGGCGATGTCGTGGCCGGGGTGCTCGGGCAGGCCCGGGTAGAGCACCTGGCTCACCTTGGGGTGGCCCGCCAGCAGCTCGGCGACCTTCTCCGCGTTCGAGCTGTGCCGGTCCATCCGGACGCCGAGCGTCTTGATGCCGCGCAGCACCAGCCAGGCGTCGAACGGGCCGGAGACGGCGCCCATCGCGTTCTGGTGGTAGGCGACCTCCTCGCCGAGGCCGGCCTCGGCCAGCACCAGCGCACCGCCCACGACGTCCGAGTGGCCGCCCATGTACTTGGTGGTGGAGTGCACGACGGCGTCCGCGCCGAGCGCGATCGGCTGCTGCAGGTACGGGCTGGCGAAGGTGTTGTCGACCACCAGCAGCGCGCCGGCGCCGTGCGCGACCTCGGCCAGCGCGGTCAGGTCGGTGATGCCCAGCAGCGGGTTGGACGGGGTCTCCACCCAGACCGCGCGGGTGTTGGGGCGCAGCGCCTCGCGGACGGTCGCCAGGTCCTGGAAGTTCGCGACGGAGAACTCGACGCCCCAGCGGGTCAGGACCTTGGCGAAGAGCCGGAAGGTGCCGCCGTAGGCGTCGTTGGGGATCACGATGTGGTCGCCCGGCTTGAGGATGGTGCGCAGCAGGGTGTCCTCGGCGGCCAGGCCGGAGGCGAAGGCCAGGCCGCGGGAGCCGCCCTCCAGTGCCGCGAGGCACTCCTCCAGCGCGGTCCGGGTCGGGTTGGCGCTACGGCTGTACTCGTAGCCGCCCCGGAGGCCGCCCACCCCGTCCTGCTTGTAGGTGGACACCTGGTAGATCGGCGTGACGACGGCCCCGGTCTGGGGGTCTGCTTCCTGACCCGCGTGGATGGCGAGGGTCTCGAAGCCCTGGGGAAGCTGGTGCTCGGTCATGACAACGAGCGTAGTGGGCGAATGCCGGTGCGCCTCCCGGAAGGGTCGCCGCCGTCCGGAAAGCGCCGGGGCTGCCCGGAATCCGGCGGCGGCCGTGAGCGTTGAAAGCTGCACAACGGTTCCCGACCCAGCTGGAGCAGGCCGTGCTGTTCAACCGCGACAAGACCTCGCTCGTCCCCGCCGACCAGGCGCTGCCCGGCCGGGAGACGCCGGGCTTCACCCTGCGCGAGCCGCACACCGTGCTCGGCACCCCGCTCACCGGCCCGTACCCGGCCGGGCTGGAGGTGGCCGACTTCGGGCTGGGCTGCTTCTGGGGCGCCGAGCGCACGTTCTGGCGACTGCCCGGCGTCTGGACGACCCTGGTCGGCTACCAGGGCGGGCACACCCCCAACCCCACGTACGAGGAGGTGTGCAGCGGCCGGACGGGGCACACCGAGGCGGTCCGGGTGGTCTTCGACCCGGCGGTCGTCTCGTACGAGCGGCTGCTGAAGACCTTCTGGGAGGCGCACGACCCGACCCAGGGCAACCGGCAGGGCAATGACGTCGGCACCCAGTACCGGTCCGCCGTCTACACCCACTCCCCGGCCCAGGCCGCGACGGTGGCCGCGAGCCGCGAGGCGTTCCAGCCGGCGCTGACGGCGATCGGCCTGGGGCCGATCACCACCGAGATCGCCCCGGCGGGCCCGTTCTACCCGGCCGAGCCGTACCACCAGCAGTACCTGTCCGACGCCAAGAACCCGAACGGCTACTGCGGCCTCGGCGGCACCGGCGCCAGCTGCCCGATCGGCGTGGCCCGCACCGGCGACTGACCCGCCGGCGCCGGGCCTCAGGCCCGGCGGACTTCGTGCTGGAAGCAGCCGAACTCCACGGCGCGGACGTGCACCACGGCCACCTCCGGGTCGGCGAGCAGCTCCGCGGCGGCCGCCTCGGCGGTGTCGGGGGTGACGGGCACCCCGCCCAGGATGTGGCCGTGCCGGTCGTAGGCCCGCAGCACCCGCGCGCCCAGGTGGTACCCGGCCGGCCAGGCCGGGCCCGCTCCGGCGCAGGCGTGGTCGTGCAGGAAGACCGGGCCGACCTCGTCGTACGGGCCCGGGTCGGCGCCGGTCTCGGCGGCCCAGCGGCGCAGCGGCGCGTAGCCGACCAGCGCGATCCGGTCGCCGGGCAGCGCCCGGGTGAGGCAGCAGCGCAGCGGGGCCCCGCCGGTCCGGTCCACCGACCGGACCGGCGGGCGCCCCGCGTCGTCGCGTTCCAGCAGGGCGCGGTGGACGGCCGGCTCGATCGGGCGGACGGCCGGGACGGGTGCGGTGGGATCGCTCATGCCGCCCAGCCTGCCGCCCGGACCGCCCGGTGTCCGGCGGGTTTCGGCCGTCGCGTTCGACGGGCCCGGACCGCCCCGCCGGCGCCCGCGGCGGCCCGCCCGGGGCCTCAGACCGCGCTGCCGGCCTTCCAGGCGGCCCAGCCCAGGTTCCAGCCGTTCAGGCCGTTGGAGGGCTCGACGGTCTTGTCGCCGGAGTTCACGACCTCGACGACGTCGCCGATCATCGAGCTCTTGTAGAACTTGTAGCCGTCCAGGCCCTGGTCCTGGCCGCCCTTGGCGTCCTTCAGGCCGACGCAGCCGTGGCTGGTGTTCTGGCTGCCGAAGATCGACGCCGGGGACCAGTAGTTCCCGTGGATGAAGGTGCCGGAGGTGGTCAGGCGCTGGGCGTGCGGCACGTCGGCGATGTCGTACTCGCTGCCGAGGCCGACGGTCTGCGAGTTCATCCGGGTCTGCTGGTACTGCTCCGAGATGACCATCTTGCCGCCCCAGGTGCGGTACTCCGGCGAGCCGCCGGAGATCGGGTAGACGGCGCTGACCTGGCCGTCGGTGGTGACGGTGAGCTTCTTGGCGGCGAGGTCGGCGACGCTGGTCTGCGCGCGGCCGATGGTGAAGCGGACGTCCTTGGACTGGGTGCCGTAGACGCCCTTGGCGGCCTGGACGTCCTTGAGCCGGAGCTGCACGGTGACCTTGGTGCCCTTGGCCCAGTACTCCTGCGGCCGGAAGTCCAGGCGGGTGCTGGAGAACCAGTGCCCGACGATCTCGACGCCGGGCTCGGCTGTCACGGTGATCGCCTGCTGGACGGCCTTGCGGTCGGTCACCGGCTTGCTGAAGTTGATCGAGACCGGCATGCCGACGCCGACGACCGAGCCGTCCTCGGGGGTGAAGTAGCCGACGAAGGTGTTGGCCGGGGTCGCCGTGGTGAAGACGGCGTTGGCGTCCGCCTCCAGCTTGTCCTTGTCGGTGGCCGAGGCGGTGACGGTGTACTTGGTCCCGCTGGCGGGCGCGGCGGCGGACGTCCAGCCGGTGCCGTCCGAGGAGAGCTCCCCGGCCAGCGCCTTGCCGGTCGAGTCGGTGACCTTGACCGAGCCGAGGGTGCCGCCCGTGACGGTGACCCGGACCGGCTCGCTGAAGCTGGCGGCGGTGGAGCCGTCGGCGGGGGTGACGGTGATGACGGCCACCGAGGTCTTCGGCGCGCTGCTCGCGCTCGCGGGGCCGCTGCCCGTGGCGCCGCCGCCCGAGGATCCGCTGCCCGGGCCGGCGGCGCTCCCGCCGTCGCCCTTGCTGTCGTTGCACGCCGCCAGCAGCAGGACCGGCGCGCCGATCAGACCCGCCAGCACACCGCGCCGGCTCCAGTTCCCGCCGGCCGCCCGACCCTGCCCGTCCCGTGCCGTCACGTCGCCTTCTCCCTGCTGATCATCCCGGGCATTACGGATAGAGAAACGCAATCCGCCCTTTCACGGTTCCATCACCGACGAGTGGCGATCGTATGAGACTACTCAACTTCCTGCCAAATATGGACAAAATGCCCGGTCTGCGAAAGCAGACCGGGCACTCGCGGGCCGTGACGAAAAGTCGGTCAGGACTACTCGGCGGGCTCGTCCACCGTGTACTCGTCCCAGCCCTCCCCCTCGGCGTCGAACTCGGTCTGCGCGGACTCCCAGGTCGCCGAGGCGAGCTCGACGCCCGGGACGTCGCCGAGCAGGGCGACCGGGTCGATGAAGTGCGCGAGCGAACCCGACGGGTCCACCTCGATGGCCTCGACGGACTGGGCGCGCTCCTCGTCGTCGAGGTACTCGTCGTCCGCCACCTGCTGCAGGGCCGCCGCCTTGAGGGCCCCCTCGTCGGTGATCTCGGCGATGAGCTCGATGCTGAGCCGGACGTAGCGCGGTTCGTCCTGGCCGGTCGTGTCAGTGCTGGTCATGCGTGCGAGCGTACGGGAAACCGCTCCGGCCCGAAGGCACGCCGGGTCCGAGGGGCGGAGGGCGGCGGTTCCCGGCCGGGGCGCCCGCGGGCACGGCCGGCGAGCGGCCCACGGGACGGGCGGACGCACGGGAAGGGCCGGCCCCTCCGAGGAGGGACCGGCCCTGCCGTCTCCGCCGGGGCTCCCCCACCCGGGAGCCGCGGAGACGCGCCGAAACGGCGCGGTGACGACCGCGGGAGCCGTCGCACCCTGATGACCGGCCGGAGCCGGACAGGGGCGGGACGACGACGCCCCCCGCGGTGGGCCCCTCCGCACCCGCAACCGGGCACGAAGGGCAGGACACGGCCGGCCGGGTCAGGGCCGTCCGACGTGTCCGGAGACGACCACGACCACCGGGGAGCCGCTCCCGGACGGTTGTCGTCGCCTCGTTCGGCGTCTTGCCGTTGACCTCAACGATGCCCGACGCGTGTTAAGCGCGTGCTGCGCGCAGGTGACGCCGGTGTACCACTTCGCCCCCGGACGAGCCCTCAGCCGCTTGGGCGGGCGGCCTCGATGAGCCGCCGTCAGTGCGAGCTGCGGGCGGCCAGGAAGCCCAGCAGGTCCTGGCGGGTGACGATGCCCTGCGGCTTGCCCTCCACCAGCACCACGGCCGCGTCGGCCTTCTCCAGCACCGTCATCAGGTTGGTGACGGTCTCGCCCGAACCGACCACGGGCAGCGGCTTGGACATCACCTTGTCCAGTGTGTCGTCCAGCTGGATCTCGTTCGCGAAGACGCCCTCCAGGAGCAGCTTCTCGGCGACCGAGCCGATCACCTCACCGGCCATGATGTCGGGGTGGCCGGCCCCCGGGGAGACCACCGGCATCTGCGAGACGCCGTACTCGCGCAGCACCCGGACCGCCTCGGCGACGGTCTCGTTGGGGTGCATGTGGACGAACTGCGGGATGCCCTCGTGCTCGATGGCGTCCTTGCGGGCCAGCACCTCGGCGATGTGCGCCTCGTCGGTGGCCGAGGGCAGGAAGCCGTAGTCGGCCATCCAGTCGTCGTTGAAGATCTTCGACAGGTAGCCGCGGCCGCCGTCCGGCAGCAGCACCACCACGACGTCGTCCGGGCCCAGCCGCTCGGCCACCTCCAGCGCGGCCACCACGGCCATCCCGCAGGAGCCGCCGACCAGCAGGCCCTCCTCCTTGGCCAGCCGGCGGGTCATCTGGAACGAGTCCTTGTCGGACACGGCGACGATCTCGTCCGCGACGCCACGGTCGTAGGCGGTCGGCCAGAAGTCCTCACCGACCCCCTCGACCAGGTACGGCCGGCCGGTGCCGCCCGAGTAGACCGAACCCTCCGGGTCGGCGCCGACGACCTTGACCTTGCCGCCGGAGACCTCCTTCAGGTAGTTGCCGGTGCCGGAGATGGTGCCGCCGGTGCCGACGCCGGCCACGAAGTGGGTGATCCGCCCCTCGGTCTGCTCCCACAGCTCCGGACCGGTGGAGTGGTAGTGCGAGGCCGGGTTGTCCGGGTTGGAGTACTGGTCCGGCTTCCAGGCGTTCGGCGTCTCACGGACCAGCCGGTCCGAGACGTTGTAGTAGGAGTCCGGGTGCTCCGGGGCGACGGCGGTCGGACAGACGACCACCTCGGCGCCGTACGCGCGCAGCGTGTTGATCTTGTCGGTGGACACCTTGTCCGGACAGACGAAGATGCACTTGTAGCCCTTCTGCTGGGCCACGATCGCCAGGCCGACACCGGTGTTGCCGGAGGTCGGCTCCACGATCGTGCCGCCGGGCTTCAGCGCGCCCGAGGCCTCGGCGGCCTCGATCATGCGCATCGCGATCCGGTCCTTCACGGAACCGCCGGGGTTGAAGTACTCGACCTTCGCCAGCACTGTCGCGCTGATGCCGTCGGTGACCTTGTTGAGCTTGACCAAGGGCGTATTGCCGACCAGGTCGATGATCGAGTTGTGGTACCGCACGGGGGTCCTCCCGGTCTGTGGGCATGCGAGTGCTTTCGGTACTGCAAAGCCTAGGCCGTGCCACCGGCCCCGGCCCTCCCCTGCGTCACACCTGCGCCCCGCCCCCACGCGGCCCCCTTCCGGACCGCCGCCCGACCGCCGCTCGCGCGGTGCGCCCACGGATGGCCCAGTCCCGTCGATAGCGCACGGCCGAGGACGGGTAGGAGGTGTACAGGCAACGCGAGTGGCGGCTCCGACTGGGGGCGGCACGAGGACGCGAAGGGGGCACCGGATGCCAGGGGCACAGGAGTCGCGGGCCCGGGTGGCCCGCCGCATCGCCACCGCGGCGGCGTACGGCGGCGGCGGGCTCGGCCTGCTGGGCGTCGGCCTGGTCGGCGTGCTGCTGACCGAGAGCAAGCTGGCCGTGCAGGCCATCGGCATCCTGGAGGGCGACCCGCCCCGGGCCGACGGCGTCTACGGCGAGGCCTTCGCCGACGCCGGCAGCACCGGCCAGCCGCCCCTCGTGCTCGCCTTCCTCGGCGACTCCACCGCCGCCGGCCTCGGGGTGCTGCGCGCCCGCGACACCCCGGGCGCGCTGCTGGCCGCCGGCCTGGCGTCGGTGGCCGAGCGGCCGGTCCGGCTGGTCAACGTGGCCCGCTCCGGCGGACGCTCCGCCGACCTCTCCGGCCAGCTGGAGCTCGCCCTGCCGCACCGCCCCGACATCGCCGTGATCATGGTGGGCGCCAACGACGTGACCCGGCACAGCCCGGCCCAGCTCGCGGTGCGCCACCTCGGCGAGGCGGTCGCCGCGCTGCGCGCCAACGGCTGCGAGGTGGTGGTCGGCACCTGCCCGGACCTCGGCACCATCAAGCCGGTCCGGCCGCCGCTGCGCTGGGTGGCCCGGCGGGTCAGCCGGCAGCTGGCGGCGGCGCAGACCATCGCCGTGGTGGAGGCCGGCGGCCGGACGGTCTCGCTGGGCTCACTGCTCGGGCCGGAGTTCGCGGCCCGGCCGGAGATGTTCGCCGCCGACCGCTACCACCCGTCGGCCCAGGGGTACGCGACGGCCGCGATGGCCGTGCTGCCCTCGCTCTGCGCGGTGCTGGGCCTCTGGCCCGAGGACGAGCGGCCGGCCGGAGCCGTGCCGGGCGAGACGGTGCTGCCGGTGGCGGTGGCCGCGGCCGCCGCGGCGGACCGCTCCGGCACCGAGGTGGCCGCCGTCGGCGCGGAGGGCGCGGGCCGGCGCTGGGCCCTGCTGCGCCACCGGCTGCGCGTCGGCCTGCCGGGCACCTGGGCCGCCGAGGGGCCCGCCGGGCGGTCGGCCCCGGCCGCCGGGCCCGACCGCGGGAACACGTCGGCCAGCTCACACGCCGGGGCGGGTGACGCCTGATCTACCAGACGGTAACTTTCCTCCCGGGCGTCCCCCGCGCACCCGGTCGTTCCCGTCGGACCGCCACCCGGACACCCCACCGCCCGAAGGTCACTCAGCGAGGAGCCCGTCATGCCCGAAGCCGTCATCGTCAGCGCCACCCGTTCGCCGATCGGCCGGGCTTTCAAGGGCTCCCTCAAGGACGTCCGCCCCGACGACCTGACCGCCCACATCATCGCCACCGCCCTCGCCAAGGTCCCCCAGCTCGACCCCCGCGACATCGACGACCTGATGCTCGGCTGCGGCCTGCCCGGCGGCGAGCAGGGCCACAACCTCGCCCGGATCGTCGCCGTCCAGATGGGCATGGACTACCTCCCCGGCACCACCGTCACCCGGTACTGCTCCTCCTCGCTGCAGACCACCCGGATGGCACTGCACGCCATCAAGGCCGGCGAGGGCGACGTCTTCATCTCCGCCGGCGTCGAGACCGTCTCCCGCAGCGTCAACGGCACCTCCGACGGCATGCCCGGCACCATGAACCCGCTCTTCGACGACGCCCAGGCCCGTACCGCCCAGCGCGCCGAGCAGGGCGGTGGGGAGTGGCACGACCCCCGCGAGGACGGCCTCGTCCCCGACGCCTACATCGCGATGGGCCAGACCGCCGAGAACCTCGCCGCCCTCAAGGGCATCACCCGCGCCGACCAGGACGCCTTCGGCGTCCGCTCCCAGAACCTCGCCGAGGCCGCCATCAAGTCCGGCTTCTGGGAGCGCGAGATCACCCCCGTCACCCCCCCCGACGGCACCGTCGTCTCCACCGACGACGGCCCCCGCGCCGGCGTCACCCTCGAAGCCGTCTCCGGCCTCAAGCCCGTCTTCCGCCCCGACGGCACCGTGACCGCCGGTAACTGCTGCCCCCTCAACGACGGCGCCGCCGCCCTCGTCATCATGTCCGACACCAAGGCCCGCGAACTCGGCATCACCCCCCTCGCCCGCGTCGTCTCCACCGGCGTCAGCGCCCTCTCCCCCGAGATCATGGGCTACGGCCCCGTCGAGGCCTCCAAGCAGGCGCTGCGCCGGGCCGGCCTCACCATCGGCGACATCGACCTCGTCGAGATCAACGAGGCCTTCGCCGCCCAGGTCATCCCCTCCTACCGGGACCTGGGCGTCGACCTCGACCGCCTGAACGTCAACGGCGGCGCCATCGCCGTCGGCCACCCCTTCGGCATGACCGGCGCCCGCATCACCACCACCCTGATCAACTCCCTCCAGTGGCACGACAAGCAGTTCGGGCTGGAGACCATGTGCGTCGGTGGCGGCCAGGGCATGGCGATGGTCGTCGAGCGGCTCAGCTGAACCTCCCGGCGTCAACCCCGAAGGGTCCAGACCACCCATTTGGAGTGACGCACAGTAATTGAGGGCCGGATCACACCGCGAGGTCGATCCGGCCCTCTTTTCTTTCGAATCGGGCCCGGAAATCGACAGTGCGGAGCGGATCAACTCCGCTGCGTAGAACGGTGTTACCTAACAATTTGGGGACAAGAGCGAAAGTCCCGGGCAAATTAGACATTCGCCACTGCGGTAACAGCCCCGTATGGGGCAATGTGGAGAGGTAACCCCGTTCCACTCCTCCCTAGGAGTACGTTCCGTGAGCGCCGTCTACACCCTCCTCCTGCTGATACTGATCGCCGTGACGACCGCCGTGCTGGTCCACCTCCGCGGGCTCTCCCGCCGGCTGGACGCCCGGGCCGCGGCCACCGCCACGCCCGCACCGGTCGACGAGGCCGCGATCCGCCGCGCCGTCGCCGAGGCTCTCGCCGCCGACCGCGAGCGGGAGATCACCGAGGCCCGCGCCTTCTGGGCCGAGCAGGAGGCCCGCGCGGCCGAGGACGCGCCACTGTTCGACTCCCCCTTCGCCGGCGTGCTCGGCTCCACCGACGAGTGGCCGCTCTTCTTCCCCCGGCCGACCGGTCCGCAGGAGGCCGCCGACAACGCGGGCACCATGGACCCGGAGTTCGGTGAGGCGCTGCGGTCGGCGCTGGAGGACCTGATCAACGAGGGCGGCGCCGAGCCCGACGCGCCCGGGACCGACGGCGGCGCCCCGCTGCGCCCGGGGCACCCCGCGGGGGTCCCGGTCGCCGAGGGCGGCGGCGACGCCCGGGCCCGCCGCGAGGCCGACCTGCTGGCCACCGGCCTGGAGGCCGGACTGCTGGACGCCGAGCCGATGGTCGAGGACGCGCCCGCGCCCGCCCCCGACCCGCGCCGCCACCCCTCGCACCCGGACTTCGTGCCCAGCCAGGCGCCGTCCCGAGAGTGGACCGACACCCGGCTGGCCACCCTCGCCGAGGAGGGCGTGGCGCTGACGGACGTCCGCCCGGGCCCGCTCGGCACGCTGGACGTGTACGCCTTCGCCGACGGCACCACGCTCTGCGTCGCCCCCGGCGACCGGGAGGCCGCGTACCGGCTGATCGACGCCGTCCGGGCCGGCGAGGACGTCCGGCTGCTCGGGGGCTCGCGGTTCTCCGGCTCGTACTCGCTGACCTTCTCCACCGACGACGACGCCGTCTACGTGCTCGCCGACCGGGTGGTGGCCAGCATCTGACACCACGCGCGCGGACGCGGCCGCGACAGCCGCGGCCGACGTTCACCCGAGGGCCGACCGGATCAAGGGGTTACCGATCCGGTCGGCCCTCGGCGTTCCCGTCCACCGTTTCCCGCCGGCGGCCCGCACCGGCCGCCCACCGGGCCCTCGTACCGGGCCCACGTACCAGGCCCACGTACCGGGCCCTCGTACCGGGCCGTTCCGCTCCGGCCGTCCACCGGGCCGCTGCCGCCGGGCCCGGGCTCAGCCGCAGAGCGCGGCTGTGGCGGCCACCTCGGCCAGGGCCCGGGCGAGCACCGCCGGGGCCGCCGCGGGCCCGCCCAGCGGCTCCGGGAGCGGCACCAGCGCCTGGGCCGGCAGGGCCGTCAGGGCGGCCGCCAGGTCGTGCCCGGCGACGGCCAGCTGGTCGCCGGCCGCGAAGGCACCGG
>NZ_JBHWUI010000049.1:0-50803 GCF_042737525.1 Kitasatospora sp. NPDC059973
ACGCCCCAAACCCGTAGTGGTGGGGGTTTGTGGGTATGGTTTATTTTTAAATCACCCCCCTTCTGCGCCCCCCCCGGTTCCGCCGCGGGGGGGTGCCGCCCTCCCGGGGCGGCACCGCGCGTTTCAGCCCTCCGGCCCGGCACGCCGGACGGGCCGGGGCACCGGTCGCACCGGGCAACGCAGTGGCCCGGATCACAGGAGCGCTTGCCGGGTGGGCGAAATGGAGGGACCCGCGCAGTGGTTGACACCTGAACATCGCACCCGCCGTCCGACCCCGAGGGAACCCCATGACCAGCACCGCGTCCTCCGCCTCCCGTGCGGCCGAGCTGCTCGCGCGGCCCGTCGAGCTGAACGGGCTGACCGTCCCCAACCGCATCGTGATGGCGCCGATGACGCGCCAGTTCTCGCCCGGCGGCGTGCCCGGCGAGGACGTCCGGGCGTACTACGCCCGGCGGGCCGCCGCCGGAGTGGGGCTGATCCTCACCGAGGGGACGTACATCGGCCACGAGTCGGCCGGGCAGAGCGACCGGGTGCCGCGGTTCCACGGGGAGGAGCAGCTGGCGGGGTGGGCCGAGGTCGCCGCGGCCGTGCACGCGGCGGGCGGCACGATCATGCCGCAGCTGTGGCACATCGGCATGGTGCGCAAGCAGGGCGACCCGCCGTTCGCCGACGCCCCCGCCATCGGCCCCTCCGGCCTGCGGATCGACGGTACCGAGGGCTCCGGCAGGGCGATGACCAGGAGCGACCTGGACGACGTCATCGGCGCTTTCGCCGAGGCCGCCGCGGCCGCCGAGCGGATCGGCTTCGACGGCATCGAGCTGCACGGCGCCCACGGCTACCTGCTCGACCAGTTCCTCTGGGCGGGGACGAACCGGCGGACGGACGCCTACGGCGGCGACCCGGTCGCCCGGACGAAGTTCGCGGCCGAGATCGTGGCCGCCGTCCGGGAAGTGGTGTCGCCAGAGTTCCCGGTGGTCTTCCGCTACTCGCAGTGGAAGCAGGAGGCCTACGAGGCCAGGCTCGCGGAGAGCCCGGAGGAGCTGGCGGACATCCTGACCCCGCTCGCCGAGGCCGGCGTCGACGTCTTCCACGCCTCCACCCGCCGCTACTGGCTGCCGGAGTTCGAGGGCTCGGACCTGAACCTGGCGGGCTGGACCAGGAAGCTCACCGGGCGGCCCGCGATCACCGTCGGCTCGGTCGGCCTCGACGGCGACGTCATTCGCAGCTTCGCGGGTGAGGGTGCCACCGTGCAGGGCATCGACAACCTCCTCGACCGGCTGGAGCGCGACGAGTTCGACCTGGTCGCCGTCGGCCGGGCGCTGCTACAGGACCCGCAGTGGGCGGCGAAGGTCCTCGCCGGCCGCTTCGACGAGCTGAAGCCGTACGACGTGTCGGCCCTGGCGACGCTGAGCTGACGCTCAGTCATGTCGCTTGCCCGCCGCCCGCGTCACAGCGGGTGGCGGGCACGGCCGTGGCGGCCGCCAGCCTCACGCGGCGCGGGCGGTGCGGCGGTAACTGCCGGGCGGCTGCCCGTACTCGCGCTTGAAGGCCTTGGCGAAGGCGTACTCGGAGCCGTAGCCGGTCCGGGCGGCGACGGTGGTCAGCGGGGCCTCGGACTCGCGCAGCAGGGTCGCCGCGGTGGTCAGGCGCCAGCGGGTCAGATAGGCCATCGGCGGTTCGCCGACGAGCGTGCTGAAGCGGCGGGCGAAGGCCGCGCGGGAGAGTCCGGCCCGGCCGGCCAGCGACTCGACGGTCCACGGCGCCGCGGGGGCCTCGTGGATGGCGGTCAGCGCCGGGGCGACGGCGGAGTCGCCGAGCGCGGCGGCCCAGCCGGCGGCCGCCGCGGGGGGCTGGTCCTCGAACCAGGCGCGCAGGATGTAGAGGAGCAGCGAGTCGATCAGGGCGGGGACGATCCCGGCCGAACCGATCCGCGGCTTCTCCAGCTCGGTGCCGAGGAGTTGGACCGCCGCGCTGAGCTCGGGGTGGCGGCCGTGCCGGGTGGGCAGGTGGATGACCGCCGGCAGTTGGCGGACCAGCGGGTGCGGACGCCCCTGGTCGAGGTGGTAGTTGCCGCACAGCAGGCTGGTGCGGGGGCCGTCGCCGCCCAGGGTGACCATGCCGATCGGTGAACCCGGCCGGTACTGGTCGGGCCGCTCGGTCTCGGCCGGGGTGGCGGGGTGGTCGGCGAGGATGTGGCCGCGGCCGTCGCGCAGGAAGACCACGTCGCCGGGGCTGAGCGCGATCGGCTCCGCGCCGGGCGCGTCCTCCAGCGGGACCAGCCAGCACGTCCCGTACAGCACCACGTGGAACCCGGCCCCGGCGACCGGGGGGAGGCGCAGGCCCCAGGGGGCGCGGCCCTCGGTGCGTACGGACGTGGGCTGTCCCGTCCGCATCGAGCTCAGCGCCTCGGTCAGGATGTCCAACGCCTTCCCCCCGCTTCCCCGTTCGTCCGACGTGTCCGGCGCATCCGGCCCATCCCGAATATCCGGCACGTCCGGCCCTCCACTGTAGGACCGCGCTCAGGCGACGGTGAGGACGACCTTGCCCTGCACCCGGCCGGACCCGACCAGCTCGTGGGCCTTGGCGGCCTCGTCGAGCGGAAAGGTCTCGCTGACGTGCGGGCGGACGCGGCCCGCGTCGACGAGTGCGGCGATGGCCTCCAGCGAGGCGTAGTCGGGCTCGACCGAGATGCCCGCGAAGTGCCGGCCGGCGGCCTCGATCCGGGCGGCGAGCTCCTGGTTCCAGTGCTCCATGATGCTGACCAGGGTGCCGCCGGGGCGCAGGACGGCCAGGGCGCGGTCGCCCTCGGAGGAGGAGTCGAAGACGACGTCGACGTCGCGGACCGCCTCGGTGTAGTCGGTGGTCCGGTAGTCGATCACCTCGTCGGCGCCCAGGCCGCGAACGAACGCGTGCTTGGCCTCGCTCGCCAGGGCGATCACATGGGCTCCCCGGGCCTTGGCGATCTGCACGGCGAAGTGGCCGACGCCGCCGGCCGCGCGGTGGATCAGGACCCGCTGGCCCTCGGTCACCCCGGCCGCGTCGACCAGGCCCTGCCAGGCGGTCAGGGCGGCGAGCGGGAGGGCGGCGGCGTGCACGTGGTCGATCGTGGCGGGCTTGCGGGCCACCTGACGCGAGGGAACGGCGATGTACTCGGCGTACCCGGTGGCGGCGCGGGGGAAGAACGGCATGCCGTACACCTCGTCGCCCGCCTTGAACCGGGCGCCCGGGCCGGCCTCCTCGACGACGCCCGAGATGTCCCAGCCGACGCCGAACGGCGGCTCGCCCAGCAGCGGGTAGGCCCCCGACCGGACGGCCACGTCGACCGGGTTGACCCCGCTCGCGTGGACCCGGACGAGGACCTCGCCGCCGAGCGGGGTGGGGCGGTCGATCTCGACGGTCTCCAGGACCTCGGGGCCGCCGAAGGACTGCTGGGTGACTGCGCGCATGGGAGGACTGCCTTCCTGGCTCGCCCGGCCCTCGTGCGGACCGGTTCTCGTTGTCCCCAACCCTAGGAAGGTCCGACGAGCCGATGAATATCCTTCAGTCTTCGGAAGATGTCCCAGCGTCTCGTGCGGCGGGCGCTCCGCTCCACGGCGACCGGACCAGCCCGCGACTGGTGAAACCAGAGCAATTGACCCGCCATCATGCTGCTGGAATGCACTGCTCCACCGGTCTTCCGAATCGCTAGATTCATGGTCATGACGAACGCCGCCGCAGCCGCGCCGACCACCACGCCCACCGCCGCCCCCGGCACCCCCCACACCCCCGGCACCCCCGGCACCCCCGCCGCCCGGCCTCCCCGGATCAACTTCGCCAAGGCCGCCCCGGCCGCCTTCAAGGCCCTGATCGGCTTCGACGCCGCCGCCCGCGAGGGCCTCGACCCGGCGCTCGTCGAGCTGGTCCAGATCCGCGCCTCGCAGCTCAACGGCTGCGCGTACTGCCTGCACCTGCACACCTCGGACGCCCGCAAGGCCGGCGAGAGCGAGGAGCGGCTGCACCTGGTCGCCGTCTGGCGGGACGCCGCGCACTTCTTCACCGCGCAGGAGCAGGCCGCCCTCGCGCTGACCGAGGCCGTCACGCTGATCGGCCAGGCCGGCCTGCCCGACGACGTCTACGCCCGGGCCGCCGCGCAGTTCACCGAGGAGGAGCTGGCCCGGCTGCTGGCCCTGGTCCTCACCATCAACACCTGGAACCGGATCGCGCTCAGCACCGCCAAGGTCCCCGGTACCGACGAGCGGGCGGCGCACTGACCGCCCCGTCGCGGCGAGCCGTCGTCGACCCGAGGGCCCGGCCCCACCCCCGTCGGGGCCGGGCCCTCGGCCGCACCCGGTCCGGTGACCGGGCGGAACGGGCGGCACCTGGCTCAGAGGTGCCCGAGGACGGAGCGGACGGCCTGCTCGACGGCCGCGCGCGACTCGTCCGTCCGGTCGACGGTGTCGAACCCGTGGTGGCCGTGCGGGACGTCGATCACCTGGAGGTCCGTGTCCCGTGCCTCGGCGGCGGCCACGAACTCCTCGACCGTCGCGGCGATCTCCGTGACCTCCAGGCCCACCCGGGTCAGGACGACGGGCAGCCGCCCGGCCCCGGCCAGCGCGTCCACCGGGCGGAACCGGCTGTCCACGCCCTGCCAGCCGGGCAGCGGCGCGAGGATCGGGTAGGTCACGGCGAGGCAGCGCAGCCAGGACGGGGGCGCGGAGAGCCAGTCCGCCGAGAGCGGGCCGCCGCCGGAGAAGAACCAGAGGGCGATGCGGTCGCCGTCGACGCGCGGGTCGGCGCGGAGCAGTTCGACGGCCTCGGCGACGTCCGCCGCGGCGAGCGGGTAGTCGGCGAGCGAGTGCAGGCGGTGGTCCAGGGTCGCGCCGATCACGCCCTGGCTCGCCGCGTACCGGCCGTAGCCGACGTAGGTCGTCCAGTCCCGTGGGGTGGGCCGCACGGTCTCGGGGACGGGGCCGCCGTGGACGAACAGCACCGCCGGACGCGGCGCGGCGGACGCGTCGCTCGCACCGGTCGCACCGGCCGCGTCGGTCGCACCGGCCGCACCGGCCGCACCGGCCGCACCGGCCGCACCGGCCAGGTTGGCGCCGGCCGCACCGGCGCCGTCCGGGTCCGCCGGCAGGTAGAGGTCGACCCGGCCGATCCGCTCACGGGTCTGCTCGGGCACGTCCAGCACGAACGGGCGCAGGTAGCCCGGCAGTTCCTGGGCGGGCGCCGCCGCCAGCCGGTGCCCCTCGCCGGCCGCGGCGCCGAGCAGGAGCTCGGCCAGCTCGTCCGGACGGGAGAGCATCGGCCAGTGGCCGGTGTCCAGGTCGAAGAAGCTCACCCGGGGGTCGGCGAGGGCCTTGAACTGCGGCATGCCCAGCGTCATCAGGCCCTCCAGCTTGGCGATGCTCATCCCGCTCTCCGTGCAGAAGATGCCGGAGGTCGGCACGGTGGCGAGGGCCCCCGAGAGCCTGAGCGGCTGGGTGAAGGTGGCACTCGGCTGCGGCGCGGCGAGACCGGTCAGCCGGGCCAGCGCCTCCTCCGAGAGCCCGGCGGTGCTGCCCCAGCGCTGCCACCCGTCGGCGGCCGGCGGGTCGATCCACCCGGTCCCGCCGTCCCGGTCCGCCGGGTCGAGCAGCCGCCGGCGGACCTCCTCGTCCGGGACCAGCTGAACGGCGGCGTCACCGTCCTGGGGCAGGCCGGCGTCCAGGTAGACGATCCGGGCGATCCGCTCCGGGCGCCGGTCGGCCGCGCCCAGCACGGGGTGGATGCCGTAGTCGTGGCCGACGATCACCAGCTCCGTCGCCTCCACCCCGTCGATCAGCCGCACCACGTCCTCGATGTGCGTCTCCAGCCCGGTGTCCGGACCGGCCTCCTCGCGGCGCTCCCCCAGCCCGGTGAGCGTCGCCGGGTACACCTCGGCCCCGGACTCCTCCAGCCTGGCGGCCACCTCCCGCCACACCTCTCCACCGGTGAAGGGCCCTGACACCAGCACGAACGCCGTCATGATCGTCTCCTTGCGCGGATCGTCCCCGCAGGCGGCCCGCCGGCCGCCCGCGTACACCGGTACGGTAGGAACTCCCCCTGAGGGAGGTTCAAGCCTTGCTGTCGTCAGACGTCATGTGGAGCATCGGCGAACTCGCGGAGCAAGCGAGCGTCACGGTGAAGACCGTCCGGTACTACTCGGACCGCGGCCTGCTGCCCGAAGCCGGCCGCAGCTCCGGCGGCCACCGCCGGTACGGCCCGGAGGCGCTCGACCGGCTCCGGCTGATCCGCTCCCTGCGCGCGCTCGACCTGCCCGTCCCGGAGGTTGGCCGGGCCCTGGAGGACGAGTCGGCACTGGAGGGCGCCGTCGCCCGGCAGTTGCGCGAGCTCGGGTCCCAGCTGGCCGCCCTGCGCTGGCGCGAGGCCGCCCTCCAGCTGCTCCAGGACTGCACCCCCGCCGAGCGCGCCGACCGGCTGCGTCTGATCGGCGCGGTGACCAGCCCGCCCGACACCACCGTGCTGGCCCGCTTCTGGCGCCGGGTGCTGCCCCCGCGGCTGCCCGCCCCGCTGCTCACGGCGGTCATCGACGGGGCCGTCCCGCAGCTCCCCGACGATCCGACCCCGGCCCAGGTGCTGACCTTCGCCCGGCTGCACGCGCTCACCGCCCCCGGGCGACTCAGCATCGACGTCTGCCGGCCCGACCTCCGCGAGCCCGACGAGGACTACCGGCCGGCGGTGCTCTACCAGGGCCTCGGCACGGCGTACGAGCTGGCGGCGGCGGAGATGGCGGGCGGGGCGGGGCGGCCCGGCGAGGCGCTGGACTGCTTCGTCGCCGCGCACGCCGACTCGCGCGGGCTGCGCGACACCCCGGAGTTCCGCCGTCGGCTCGGATACGTCCTCGACCAGACCGCCGACCCGGTGATCGGCCGCTACTGGCAGCTCGCCGCGGAGCTCGCCACCCCGGCCGGCGGCCCGCCCGCCGTCACGGCCGGCTCCGCCCACGAATGGCTCCGCGCCGGGCTGGGCGCCACCGCCCTGGGCACCACCGCGCCGGGCGCCTCCATCCCGGGCAGCACCGCGCCGGGCGCCTCCCCGCTGCGCACCACCGCCCCGGACGTCCGACGCCCCGAAGCCGCCTGAGCGCCCGCCGCCCTCGCGGCCCCCGCTTCCGGCGCAGCCCTCAGGGCGGAGACCCTCAGCCCATCGTCTTCGCCCCGTCCAGCGACTCCCGGATGATGTCCGCGTGCCCGGCGTGCTGCGCGGTCTCCGCGATGATGTGCAGCAGCACCCGGCGCACCGACCAGCCGGCGCCCGGCTCGAACCACGGCGCCTCCGGCAGCGGGTGGACGAGGTCGAGATCGGGCAGCGTCGAGACCAGCTCGTCCGTCTCGCGCGCCACCCGCTCGTACGCGGCGAGCAGGCCCGCCAGCGTCTCGCCGTCCGTCATCCGGAACTGGCCCTCCCAGTCGATCGAGCCCCGTTCCATCGCCTCCGCACCGCCGACCGCGAACCGCGACCAGCGCTCCTCGACGCCCATGACGTGCTTGATCAGACCGCCCAGGCACAGCTCGCTCGCCGTGGTGCGCCGGGCGGCCTGCTCGTCGTCGAGGTCACGCACGGTGTACCGGAGGAAGCCGCGGTGCTTGTCCAGCGTCTGGAGCAGGTCGGCACGCTCGCCGCCCGCCGGTGCGCCGGCAGCCATCAGGCGTCCGCCATGGTCGGCATGGGCCCGGAGGTCGTGCCCAGGTCGATGACGCCGAAGGCCGCGCCCTGCGGGTCACCGACGGCGGCGAACCGGCCGAACGGGCTGTCCATCGGCCCGAAGAACAGCTGTCCGCCGTGCTCGGTCACCTTGGCGATGGCGGCGTCGCAGTCGTCCACCGAGAAGTAGACGCTCACGTACGAGGGCGCCTCGGGCGGCATGTCGTCCGGTCCGACCTTCATCCGGCCGAGCGCGGGCCGGTCGGCGACCTGGAAGATCTTGTAGTCGACCTGGTCGGTGTCCATCCGCTTGGTGCTGTAGGGGAAGACCGCGGGGAAGAAGGCGTCGGCCTTGCCCGGCTCACGCGTGAGCACCTCGGCCCAGGTGTACGAACCCGGCTCGTTCTGCTTCTCGAAGCCCTCGTGGCTGCCGGCCTGCCAGACGCCGAAGGTGACGCCGCCCGGGTCCTTGGCGATCGCCATCGAACCGAAGTCGCCGACCTGCATCGGCCCCATCAGCACCTCGCCGCCCGCGGCGCGGATCTTCTCGACGGTCGCGGCGGTGTCCGGCGAGGCGAGGTACAGGCACCAGGCCGACGGCACGTCGTCCCCGGGCATCGGCGGGACGACGGCGGCCACCGCCTTGCCGTCCGAGTACGCCGTCGTGTAGTTGCCGAACTCCGACGCGCTCTCGCCGAAGGTCCAGCCCAGCACCGCCCCGTAGAAGGCCTTGGCGCCGTCCAGATCCTTGAACATGGCGTCGGCCCAACAGGGTGTGCCCTCAGGTAGCACGGTCATGATCCTGCCCTCCATGTAACGGTTTGCCCCGATTCGTCACAGTAGCCAGTCCCCCGTCGGACCGCGCCCCGAGTACCCGCACCGCCCCGCCCGTGCCCTCCGCACCCGCCCTCCCCGGCCCCTGCCCTTCGCGGCCTTCCTGCCCTTCCCGGCATCCCTGCCCTTCCCGGCATCCCCGGCCGGACACGGCGACGGCCCGCCGGAGCACCCCGGCGGGCCGTCACGAGAACCGGTCACCGCTACACGTCGGCCGCACCCGCCGGGAGGGTCACCGGAAGGGCCGCCGCGCAGGCGAACCGCGCCGCCGCCGTCCCCAGTCCGGGCGCGCCGAACGGGAGCGCGCCCCCGGCACCGACCGGAACGCCCTCCGGTACGGCCGTGGCCGGGGCGACCACGCCGTCGGCCGGCACCTCCGCCGCCGCCACCCCGTCCGCCCTCGGCACCTCATCGGCCGCCGGCCCGGCCGGGAGCTCGGCCGCCCTGCCATCCGCCCCCGACCCGCGCCCGAAGTGCCGCCGAAGGTCCGCCTCGCCGTACCGGTGGCAGTCCCGGTGCCAGACGTGGATGCCCGCGAGCCAGTTCTCCAGCTCCTTGACGTACCCGTCCAGCAGCTCCCGGGCCTCCGGCTCCAGCCCGAAGTCGTCGTACAGCACCGGGAACTCGTTCCGCGCCACGTGCTCGAACTGCCGCAACCGCGAGTGCATCAGGTCGTCGACGATGCCGACGGCCGAGGAGTAGTCGCAGTCGAAGAAGTTCTGCACCACCAGGACGGCGTTGTGCACCTCGCCCTCGTACTCGACCTCCTTCTGGTACGAGAAGAGGTCGTTCATCATGCACGCGTAGTCGGCGGCCGCGCTCTCCAGCGAGCGCATCGGCCCGCTCTCGTAGATCTCCGGCGGGACGGCCTGGCCGTGGGCCAGCCGGCACAGGCTCATGGTGAGGTCGGAGCCGAAGGTCTTCCGGCGCATCTCGATGTAGTCCACCGGGTCGGGGATCCGGTGCTGCGCCTGGTTGTTGAGCTCCCAGACCCAGCTCAGGGTCATGTCCTCGATCGCGGCGCGGAACTTCCGCCGGGCGTCCGGCGTCATCGGGGCGCTGGTCCGCTCCCAGAGGTCGGCCAGGCCCCGCTCCAGGGCGTTGACCGGCACCGGCGCCGGGGTGTCGTCGACGGGCATGAACGTCGAGAAGCGCTCGGTGAGCAACTTGGCGCCGACCAGGTCGCGGGTCCGCCCGTAGACCACCGGGTAGTAGTCGTCGCCGTAGGTCCCCCACGCCAACCAGGCCGAGGTGAGGTCGAGTTGCTCGGGGGTGGCGTCCGGGTGGATGCCGGCCGAGCAGAGCGGGAGGTCGTAGTCGGCGAGCTTCTCGGCCGTCCAGATGCCCGAGCCCGGTACGCCCGGCTGCGCCTCCAGCATGCCCATCCGGGCGGCCCACGCCACGGTGTTGAGCCGAGAGGCGTCCAAGTGCGGGCTGAGTTCGACGGTGTACGGGAGCCTGAACTCCGGCAGCCTGGAGGCCCCGACCCGCTGGAACGGCACATGGCCGTGCGAGCGCGCCCGCCGCACCGCCGGGTCGACGCCACCGGGCGAGCCGGGCGTCCCGTCCAGCGTGTTCACCCCGCTCAGCGAGCCCAACTCACCCATGCCGCCAGGCAGTCCGCGCCCCGGGCCGGCCCGCAGCACGTCCAGCGCCGACGTCCCGACCCCGCCGATCGCGTACTGGTCCCACCAACGGGCCGGCGCGGCGGCCGCGCCGCCGCCGTTCATGTACCGGCTGGACCGCATGTGCCACTCGTGGCCGCCCGACTGCCAGTCCTGCAGGCCCTTGACGTACGCCATCACCCGCGCGACGCCCGCCGGGTCCAGCCCGGTCTCGGTGAACAGCCAGGGCAGCTCGGTGAACACGGTGTTCTCGAACTGCTGGAGCCGCGAGGTGAGCAGGTCGTTGACGGCGTCCGCGGCTTCCTGCGTCGTGCAGCCCAGGAAGGTCTCCAGCACGAGGATGCCGTTGCTCAGCTCGCCCTCGTCCTCGACCTCCCGCTGGTAGGAGAAGATGTCGTTGCGCAGGTGGACGCCGTCCGAGAAGGCGTCCATCAGCACCCGCAGCGGCCGCGAACCCGAAACCTCCTTCGGCACCTCGGCGTTGGCGGCGTACTCGATCAGACCGGCCGACCAGGGCGCGCCGCCGACCTTGCGGCGCATCTCGATGTACTCGACCGGGTTGGCGATCCGGCCGGCGTTGATGTTGGCGAGTTCCCAGAGCGACTCGTTGAGCAGGTTCCGGGTGCTCTCGGCGAACCGGATCCGCCAGTCCTCCCCCATCGAGGGCACCGTGCGCCGCCACAGATCGGCCAGGCCCGCCTCGACCGGGTTGGTGGGCTCGGGCACCGGGGTCGACGGGTCGGCCGGCATGAACAGCGGCAGCCGGTCCAGATAGGCCTTGCCGCCCTCGCGGTCGTTGCTGCGCTTGAAGATCTCCAGGAAGTGGTCGTCGAAGAAGAAGACCCACACGTACCAGTCGGTGACCAGCGACAACGCCTCGTCGGAGGCGTCCGGGTGGGTGTACGCGCAGAGCAGGCCGTAGTCGTGCGCCTCCAGATCGGCCTGGTCCCAGATGCCCGACCCCTCCAGCATCCCCATCTCCCGGGCCCACGCGGTGGAGTGGGCCCGGGCGCCGTCGAGATGGGGGTTCAGGCGCGCCGGGTGCGGCACGTAGAAGGAGGGCAGTTCGAACGGCTGAGTCACCGGGCGAGCCTTTCTGGACGCGTCGAGGAGGCCGACCGGCCCGGCGGAGCGGAGCCGGTCGGTCCGCTGCCCCACGACCCGGTCGGCTCAGCATTACCCCTCGCCGACGATCTCCACCGGACAACCGCAACAGTCGTATGAGATAACCCACTTCCCCCGAACACCCGCCCGATAGAACGCACGCCTCTCGGTCACCTGTACGGACGGAACAACCCGGCATCCACCCTCGGGGGCGATCCATCCTGCGGGAAAGAAGAGTTGGCGATGGGTCACCGATCCGGACGGATTACCCGGCCCATTCCGACCGCGCGACGATACGCCAACGAACTACCCAGGCGGGCCAAGGGCGGCCAACTCAAGCAATCCGTTCCGACGGGCGTGTTGACCCGCTCCCCTCATCCCCCGTCCACCAGACTGGGCGACGATCCGAGTCTCCACGATCCGAGGAGGGCCTGCCCATGAACGTCACCGTCCGGCTCGCGCAGCAGCCCGAGGCCGACGACCTGCTCGGGCGCAGCGCGCTCGCCGCGCTCGTCGGGATGCTTCTCGACCAGCAGGTGCCCATGGAGTGGGCGTTCACCGGCCCGCTCACCATCGCGCAGCGTCTGGGCCGGGACGACCTGGACGCGCACGAGATCGCCGTCCACAACCCCGAGGCGTTCGTCGCCCTGCTCTCCGAGAAGCCGGCCGTGCACCGCTACCCGGCCGCGATGGCCAAGCGGGTGCAGCAGCTCTGCCAGTTCGTGGTGGCGCAGTACGACGGCGACGCGGCGGCGCTCTGGCGCGACGTCGCGACCGGCCGGGAGCTGCTCAGCCGCCTCAACGCCCTTCCCGGCTTCGGGAAGCAGAAGTCGCAGATCTTCCTCGCGCTGCTCGGCAAGCAGTACGGCGTGCGGCCCGAGGGCTGGCGCGAGGCGGCGGGCCTGTACGGCGAGGAGGGAGCGTACCGGTCGGTCGCGGACATCACCGGCCCGGAGTCGCTGGAGAAGGTGCGCGCCCACAAGCAGGAGGTGAAGCGCGCCGCCAAGGAGGCCAAGACCGCCAAGGTCTGATGACCGATAACTCCTGCTGCCCGGCACTCCCGAGGAGTGCCGGGCAGCGGCGCGCGGCGCCCGCCCCGGCGCCCGCCCCGAAAAAACGGGTTGCCCGCCCACGCCCCGCCGGGTGAGGCTCGACGGATGACCGACACCGACAGCCAGGACAGTCCCGGCGTGCGTTCCCTCTTCTCCGGCGACGGCCGGCTGACCACGATCCCCCGCAAGGCGGCCCGCCGCGAGCAGCTGCTCGCCCACCTCGCCGGCACCCTCTTCGAACCGGGCCGCTCCTACAGCGAGCGCGAGGTCAACGAGACGCTGCGGGCGGTGCACGACGACTACCCGGCCCTGCGCCGCTTCCTGGTCGAGGCCGGCCACCTGGCGCGTCCCCAGGACGGCAGCAGCTACCGCCGCGCCGCCTGAACCCCGCCCCCGGGGTGGCGAGGGCCTCAGCGCACCCGCCGGTAGGCGTACCGCCCGCGGATCCTCCGGGCGAAGTACCGTCCGTGACTGTCCGCCGCCATCAGCTCCCGGTGCACCCGCCCGGGGACCGCGTCGTACCGGTAGACGCTCCCGCCGGTGAACTCCAGCTCCAGTACCCGCCGCGCCGCGTCGTACCCGACCGAGCGCAGCGCCGAGGAGTCCACCGCCAGCCGCTCCATGCTCCCAGTGTGCGCGCGAGGGCCCCGGCCGCGCATCGCGGCCGGGGCCCTCCACCCACCGTCAGACGAGCACGGGCTCCTGCTCCCGCTCGGCCTCGTCGGAAGAGGACGCGGAGGAGGTACCGGCGACGACCGCGGCCTTCCGCCTCGGCAGCGCGAACATCAGCAGGAACACCGCCGCCAGCACCGCGACGACCCACCACATCGCGTGGACGAAGGCCCCGCCGAACGCCGTCCCGACCGCCTCGGGGGCGACCACGTCGTCCATCGCCCCGAAGAACGCCACCGACACCAGCCCGAGCCCCAGCGCCGTCCCGAGCTGGTTCACCGTGTTGATCAGGCCCGACGCCGAACCGGCGTGCTCACGCGGCACCTCGGCCAGCACCGCGTCGGTGATCGGCGCCACGATCAGGCCCATCCCCAGGCCCATCACCACCAGCGGCAGCGCCATCTGCCAGGACGTGATCGCCGTGCCGTACCGGTCGGCCTCCCAGATGTAGGTCAGCGCGCCGACCGCCATCACCAGCGCGCCGGCCTGGAGCACCTTGCGTCCGAAGCGCGGCACCAGCTGCTGGACCGAGAGTCCGGCTGCCACCGAGACCGCGATCGAGAACGGGATGCCCGTGGTCCCGGCCTTGAGCGGGCTCCAGCCGAGCCCGATCTGCATGTAGAGCGTCCAGACCAGGAAGAAGATCCCGGTGACCACGCCGAAGGTCAGCTGGACGCCGATGCCGGCCGCGAAGCTCTTCACCCGGAACAGCGACAGCTCGACCAGCGGCGAACCGTCCCGCCGCGTCTTCACCTTCTCGTACGCGACGAACAGGGCGAACACCGGCAGGCTGCCGGCCATCGAGAGGTGGCCCCAGAGCGGCCAGCCGGCCTCCCGGCCGTGGGTGAGCGGGTAGAGCAGCATCAGCAGGCCGACGCTGGCCAGCAGCACGCCCACGAGGTCCAGCTTGAGCGCCTTCTCCGCCCGCGACTCGCCGATGAACGCCCGGCCGAGCAGCAGCCCGGCGATGCCGACCGGCAGGTTGATCAGGAAGATCGGCCGCCAGGCCAGCCCGAAGAGGTCCCACTCCGTCAGCAGCGCTCCGATCAGCGGTCCGGAGACGGCGCCCAGACCGACCACCGCGCCGAACAGGCCGAACACCTTGCCGCGCTCCTCCGCCGGGAAGGAGGCGTGGATGATCGACAGCACCTGCGGCACCATCAGCGCCGCCGTCCCGCCCTGGAGGATCCGGGTCGCGACCAGCATCTCGGCGCCGGTCGCCAGACCGCAGAGCGCCGAGGCGACGGTGAAGCCGCCGATTCCGATCAGGAACAGTCGCTTCCGGCCGTAGATGTCGCCCAGTCGACCGCCGGTGATCAGCCCGATCGCGAAGGCCAGGGCGTAGCCGCCGGTCACCCACTGGACGGCACTGAACGAGGCGCCGGTGTCCTCCTGGATGCTGGGGATGGCGATGTTCACGATGGTGACGTCCACCAGGTCCATGAACGAGGCCGTCATCACGATCGCCAGCGCGATCCACCTCCGCCGGTCGGACACCACACCGGAGCCCGCTCCGGAGCCCTCCCCGGAATCCGCTGTCATCGTCTTCTCCTCTACCTCGCTCTTCGGCACGTCTGCGACAGTAGAGGGGATGTAGGTCAGCTCCTGTCCTCGTTGTCCGGCATCCTGGATGCCATGACGGACACTCCGGCGCGGCTGCTGAACCTGCTCTCCCTCCTCCAGACCCCGCGCGAGTGGCCGGGCAGCGAACTGGCCGAACGCCTCCAGGTCAGCTCCCGGACGATCCGCCGCGACATCGACCGGCTGCGCGCCCTGGGGTACCCGGTCGAGGCGACGATGGGCGCGATCGGCGGCTACCGGCTGGTGGCCGGGACGGCGATGCCGCCACTGCTGCTGGACGACGAGGAGGCGGTGGCCATCGCGGTCGGCCTGCGGGCGGCCGCCGGGCACGCCGTGGTCGGCATCGAGGAGGCGTCCGTCCGGGCGCTCGGCAAACTGCTCCAGGTGCTGCCGGGGCGCCTGCGCCACCGGGTCGGCGCGCTGAACACGGCCACCGTGCCGCTGCTCACCGGCGACGGACCGACCGTCGACCCCGAGGACCTCACCGTGCTCGCGGGCGCCGTCACCAACCGGGAGCGGCTGCGCTTCCACTACCGGGCGGGCGACGGCGCCGAGACCCGGCGCCAGGTCGAGCCCAACCGCCTGGTCTCGACCGGTCGGCGCTGGTACCTGGTCGGCTACGACCTCGACCGCGACGACTGGCGGCTCTTCCGGGTGGACCGGATCAGCGAGCCCTTCCCGACCGGCGCCCGCTTCACCCCGCGCGAGCTCCCCGCCGAGGACGCGGCCGCGTACGTGGCGAGCAAGCTCCGCCGGCCGGCGGCCACCCACACCCTGGTGGCGACCCTGCACATGCCCGCCTCCGAGGTGGAGAGCTGGATCAGCCGCGCCGCCGACACCACGGTCGAGCCGGTCGACGAGCGGAGCTGCCGGCTCCGCTCGCGGTCCGACTCGCTGGGGTACCTGGCGATGCGGCTCCTCATGCTGGGCTGCGAGTTCGAGGTCCACGAGCCCCCGGAGATGAACGCCCACCTGCGCGCCCTCGCCGCCCGCGCCGGCCGGGCCGCCGACAGCGGGGGTCCGGTCCACCCCGCCGCCGACAGCGGGGGTCCGGTCCACCCCGCCGCCGACAGCGGGGGACCGGTCCACCCCGCCGCCGACAGCGGGGGACCGGTCCACCCCGCCGCCGCCAGCGGGGGTCCGGTCCGACCCTGAGCCGCCCGCGCTACGCCGCCACCCGGTACCAGGCGTCCCCCGAGCGGAACCGGAGCACGCCGTCCCGCCCGTAGGCCCGCTCCCGGTCCAGCTCCCCGGGCAGCCGGAGCCGGCGCCGCCCGGTCTCCTTCCACTCCTTGCCGACCAGCAGGCACCGGACCAGCTCACCCGCGTGCGTCAGGAAGATCCCCTGCCGGCCGCCGACGGCGAAGCCGAGCGGCAGCCGGACCGGGGACCGCCGACTCACGGACCCTCCGGCCGGGTCGATCCGGGTCAGGTAGCTCGCGGTACTGCCCGGGTACCAGGCCAGCCAGACGGCGCGGCCCTCGGTCGCCCCGGCCAGGCCCTCCAGCGGGTAGCCGGGCAGTTCGTCCGGCCCCGGTCGCCAGACCATCCGCCCGGCCGGGTCCGCCCCGACCAGACCGGGGTGGGCCATCGGGTGGTCCCCGTAGATGCCCTCGTCCCCGAAGGCCATCCAGATCCGGCCGTCCCGGTCGGCGACCAGCGTCCGGATGTCGTCGCCGAGCACCAGCTCGTGGGCGGGCTCGCCGTCGGGCCCGAACACGACCGCGTTGGGCGCCCATCCGCCCGGCTCCTCGTCGGCCCGGTAGCTCGCCACCAGCAGCCGGCCGCCGGGCAGCAGCGCCAGGTGGTCCGGGTCGACGGCGAGCCCGCGCAGCGCCGTCCGCCGCTCCCCCTCCGGTGTCACCGTCACCAGCTCGGCGTCCGGGGGCGGGTCGGGGCACGTCCGGCCGCAGGCGCCGGACGGCTTCTCCCCGGGCACCAGCAGCACGACCAGTTCGCCGTCCGGTCCGACCGTCCAGCCGCAGGCCCGGCGGCCCGCGCCGGCATCGTGCTCGGGCAGCCGCCAGACCTCCACCGGTTCGTTCATCCGACGAGGATGTCAGACCCCGTACTCGGCGGTGATCACCGCACGGGCCAGCGTGTGGAAGGTGATGTGGAAGCCGATCTGGGCCGCCGGCGTCTCCGGGGTGACGTCCAGCGCGTCCACGTCCAGGGCGTGCACGGCGAAGGCGTACCGGTGCGGGGCGCCGGGCGGCGGGGCCGCGCCGTCGTACTTGTTGCCGGGGAAGTCGTTGCGGCCGTGGAACGAGGCCGCCCCGGGCAGGTCCGCGTCGGACGAACCCGCGCCGCGCGCCAGGCCGGCGGTGTCACCGGGCAGGTTGAGGGCGAGCCAGTGCCACCAGCCGGAGCCGGTCGGGGCGTCCGGGTCGTAGCAGGTGACGGCGACGGACCGGGTGCCCTCCGGCAGGCCCGACCAGGCCAGCTGCGGCGACAGGTTGCCGCCCGCGTGGACGAACTCCTCGGCCAGCTTGCCGCCTTCGGCGAGGTCATCACTGGTCAGCTCGAAGGACGGCACCTGCGGCAGGAACTCGTAGGGCAGCGGCGGACGAACGCTCATGAAACGGTCACCTCTCAACAAGCCAGGACAGCCCGGACCAGGCTGAATGACGCGATTCACTGTAGTGGGGTGCCACCGTTCACGGGCCCCCTCTACAGTCGGGTCATGGCTTCCACACCCGCCCGCCTGCTGGCCGACTCCCGACGAGCCCTCCTCACCATGGTCGGCCTGCTCGCCGTCATCTGGCTGGTGCAGCTGGTGAACTGGATGGACGACTACGGCCTCACCTACGAACACGGCCTGATGCCGCGCCGGCTCGACGAGCTGCCGGACGTGTTCGCCATGCCGCTGCTGCACTTCAGTTGGGAGCACATCGAGGCCAACTCCTGGCCGCTGTTCGCCTTCGGCTTCCTCTCCGCCTACCGGGGCATGAAGAGGTTCCTCTGGGCGACCCTGATGATCGTCGTGGTCGGCGGCCTCACCGTCTGGCTGTGCGAGCGCCCCGAGACGGTCACCGCCGGGGCCAGCGGCCTGGTCTACGGCTACTTCGGCTACCTGGTGCTGCGCGGGGTGCTCGACCGCAACCTGCTGGACGCGGTGATCGCCGTCGTCGTCGCGGCGGTGTACTCCTACCTCCTGATCGGCGTCCTGCCGGTGACCCAGGGGGTCAGCTGGCTGGGCCACCTCGGCGGTCTGATCGGCGGGCTCGCCGCCGCCTGGCTGCTCCGCAACCGCGGACCGAAGACGGCCGCCGCCCCGGCGTCCGAGCCCGCCGCCGGCCCCCGGTCCGCCCTGCACAAGGAGCTGGACGACCTCGGCCTCTGAGCGCCGGAGCAGCGCGCCAGGAGCGCGGCGAGGGGCCCCGCGAGCGCGCCGCCGGCCAGGTATAGACCAATCCCGGACCTGCGACTAGCGTGGGAGAGCCCTGCCTTCTGCCCTCTGCCTTCTGCCCTCTCCCCCTGTCCCCTGCTCCGGAGCCGCACCGTGGAGTCGTCCGTCCTCGCCTTCGCCACCGACCTGCTGGACGAGGGCACCGACACCTTCTTCGGCAACCTCGCCGACCGGGCCGGGGTCGGCGGCGTCACCCTCGCCTCGGTCTACCACGAGGCCCGGGACGTCTTCCCGCACAACCCGCGCCGGGTGATCCGCTACCTGGAGCCGGGCGCCGCCTACTTCCGCCCCGACCCGGCGCGCTGGGCCGGGCGACGGCTGCGGCCCACCCCCTCCACCGCGATCGGTGACCGCGACCCCTTCGCCGAGGCCGCCGCCGAGGCGCGGCGCCGCGGGATGAAGCTGCACGCCTGGACGGTGTTCTGCCACAACGACCGGCTCGGCTTCGAACACCCCGACTGCGCCCCCGCCAACGCCTTCGGCGACCGCCACCTCACCGAACTCTGCCCCGCCGCCCCGGAGGTCCGCGAGTACGCGGTGACGCTGGTCGCCGAGCTGGCCCGGTACGGCGTGGACGCGATCCGCGCCGAGTCGCTGCACTTCCACGGGCTGCGCCACGGCTACCACCACGAGCGCTACTTCGAGGAGCTGGGCCCGGTCGCCGAGGCGCTGCTCGGAATCTGCTTCTGCGACCACTGCCGCGCCGCCGCCGTCCGGGCGGGCGTCCCGGCCGACGAGGTGGCGGCGACCGTCCGCGCCGAGCTGCGCCGCCGGCTGGCCGACGACACGGCCGCCGCCGAGCCCGCCGCCCTCGACGAGCTGGCCGGCGGCGCCCTGGCGGCCTACGTCGACGCCTCCGCCGCGACCGTGACCTCACTCGCCGCCGAGGTGGCCGAGGAGGCGCGACGGCACGGCATGCGGCTGAGCTTCATGGACGGCGGCGGCCCGGGCCGGGGCTGGCTCGCCGGCATCGACCTGCCCGCGCTCGCCGGGGTCGCCGACCAGATCGAGACGCTCGGCTACGCGCGGACCCCGGAGGCCGTCCGGGAGAAGATCGCCGCGTTCGCCCTGCACGGGGTCCGCCCGCGCGACATGGCGGTGATCCTGCGCCCGATGGCCTCGGACTGCGACGGCCCGGCCAACCTCGCCGCCAAGATCGCCGCACTCCGTGAGCTCGGCGTGCCGGAGGTCGAGTTCTACCACTACGGCCTGATGCGGCTCTCCTCGCTGGACCGGATCGGCACCGCGCTCGCCGGCTGAGCGGAGCCGGGCCGAGCCCACCGCTCGGCCCCGCCGCACCTCGGCACCACGGCCCGGCTCAGCGCCGCCGCCGGGACGTCCCGAACAGGCTGCGCGAGATCTCCCGCCCGAGCTGCGTCCCGGCCGAGCGGGCGAAGGACTTGAGCGTCGGGTTGCTCAGCAGCGACCCGAGCAGCCCACCACCGTCCCCGGCCCCCTCCCCCGACCCCGCCTCGGACCTCCGACGCGGTTCGGGCGCCGGCCGCGGCGCGGCGGGCTCCCCGGCCGGCACCGACTCCGGGACCGGCTCGGGCACCGGTGCCGGCTCCGGCCGCGCCGCCCGGGCGGCCAGCTTCTCGTAGGCCGACTCCCGGTCGATCGCGTCCCGGTAGCGGGCCGCCAGCGGCGACGCGTCCACCGCCGCCCGCAGCGCGGCCGGTTCGACCGGACCCATCAGCGACCGCGGCGCCCGCAGCCTGGTCGCCGCCACCGGCGTCGGCGCGCCCCGCTCGGAGAGCACCGTGACCACCGCCTCGCCGGTGCCGAGCGAGGTCAGCACCTCGCTCAGGTCGTACGAGGACCGGGGGAAGGTCGAGACCGTCGCCTTGAGCGCCTTGGCGTCGTCCGGGGTGAAGGCGCGCAGCGCGTGCTGCACCCGGTTGCCCAGCTGGGCGAGCACCTCGGCCGGGACGTCCTTCGGCGTCTGGGTGACGAAGAAGATCCCGACGCCCTTGGAGCGGATCAGCCGGACGGTCTGGGTGATCGCCTCCCGGAACGCCTTGGAGGCGCCGCTGAAGAGCAGGTGCGCCTCGTCGAAGAAGAACACCAGCTTGGGCTTGTCGAGGTCCCCCACCTCGGGCAGCTCCTGGTAGAGGTCGGCCAGCAGCCACATCAGGAAGGTGGAGAAGAGCCGCGGCCGGTCCTGCACCGCGGGCAGTTCCAGCGCCGAGACGAGGCCCCGCCCGTCCGGGGCGGTCCGCAGCAGCTCGGCGGTGTCGAACTCCGGCTCTCCGAAGAACGCCCCGGCGCCCTCGTTCTCCAGCATGGTGAGCGAGCGCAGGATCACTCCTGCGGTGGCCGCCGAGAGCCCGCCGATGCCCTTCAGCTCCTCCTTGCCCTCGGGCGAGGTGAGGAAGGTGATGACGGCGGTGAGGTCCTTGAGGTCGTACAGCTCCAGGCCGTTGCGGTCGGCGTAGTGGAAGACCAGCCCGAGCGAGGACTCCTGGGTCTCGTTCAGGTCGAGCACCTTGGCGAGCAGCAGCGGGCCGAAGCTGGTGACGGTGGCTCGGATCGGGATGCCCGTGCCCAGGCCGCCCAGGGCGTAGAACTCGGTCGGGCAGCCCTGCGCCGACCAGTCCTGGCCGACCTCGGCGGCCCGGGCGGCGGTCCGCTCGCCCGGCGCGCCGGGCGCGGAGATCCCGGAGACGTCGCCCTTGATGTCGGCCAGGAACACCGGCACCCCCTGGGCGGAGAGCTGTTCGGCGATCAGCTGGAGGGTCTTGGTCTTGCCGGTGCCGGTGGCGCCCGCGACCAGCCCGTGCCGGTTGAGCACCCCGAGCGGGATGCGCACCTGGGCGTCCCGGTAGGCGGTGCCGTCCAGCAGCACCGCCCCGAGGTCGAGGGCGGGCCCGGCGAAGGCGTACCCCTCGGCGATCTCCCGCACCGCGGGCGGGACGACTTCCGGGACGACCTCGGTGCCGGAGCGGGCGGACGGCGGCTCGGCGGTGGACATCGGTGCACACTCCAGGGCACGACTGAGGGGCGACGTTCACGACATTTCTCATGAAACAGCCGCAATCGTCCGCCCGCAGCTCGCGCCGGTGCGCGTGGCGCGGTCGCGGCTGCTGCGCCATCCGCCGCCCAAACGGTAGGCTTTCCGTGTGATCTTCAAGCGCATCGGCAATGGGCGGCCGTACCCGGATCACGGCCGGACCAGCACCCGCCAGTGGGCGGACGTCGCCCCGCGTCCGGTGCGGCTGGACCAGCTGGTGACCACCAAGGGCCAACTCGACCTGGAGACCCTCCTCGCGGAGGACTCCACCTTCTACGGCGATCTCTTCGCCCACGTCGTGAAGTGGCACGGCGACCTCTACCTGGAGGACGGGCTGCACCGCGCCGTACGCGCCGCGCTCCAGCAGCGCCAGGTGCTGCACGCCCGCGTCCTCGAAATGGAGTGACGGGCTCGTCCCGCACCCCGCGACCCGTGTGGACACCGCCCTCCGGCCACCTCCGGAGGGCGGTCCGCGCATGCACCGGTACCCCCGTTCGGGTGCCGGCGTACTCCAGATGATGATCATTTAGTACCTTCGCAGCCGTCCGGCACTAATCTGCTGACTACGGCCGCAGTCCGTGGCGTACGCCGCCCACCCAGGCCGTTTCCGTCACCCGATCCCCGCCCTGGCACGAGGGGGAGACAAACCGTGAGCATGTTGACTCCCCAAGGCCTGAAGGGGAAGCAGTACCGCGTCACCGGCAACAGCTATCCACGGCTGGGCCGGCCGCCGAAGAAGAGCCGCAAGGTCCTCGCCCTGATCGGCTCACTGCTCGCCCTGGCCCTGATCGGCCTCGGCGGCGTGCAGCTCTGGGACATCTTCACCGGCAAGGGCAAGAACGCCTCCGCCCAGGCCTGCGCGTCGCCCTCGGGCAAACCGCTGGCCGCCCCCACCCCGGACGGCTCGGCCCCGCCCTCCGGCGCCCCCACCGATCCGAACGCCATCCCGCAGCCGGCCTCGATCACGGTGAACGTCTACAACGCCACCGCCAAGTCCGGGCTGGCCGCGCGGACCGCCGAGGAGCTGAAGAAGCGCGGCTTCACCATCGGCAAGGTCGGCAACGCGCCCGCCGAGCTGGACAAGAAGGTGCCCGGCACCGCCCAGGTGGTCGCCGGCCCGGCCGGCGCCGGGGCGTCCACCCTGCTCGGCTCCCAGATCGCCGGGGCCCTCACCACGGCGGACGCCCGGACCGACACCACCGTCGACTTCGTGATCGGCGACAGCTACAACGCCCTGCTGGACGAGACCCAGGCCGCCGCCGCGCTGGCCCTGGCGACCAAACCCACCCCGACCCCGAGCACCACCGGCAGCTGCTGAGCCGGCCCCCGGGCACAACGGAGCCCCCCGGCACCGCCGGGGGGCTCCGTTCGTCCGTTCGTGGCGCGCGGGCTCAGCCCGCGGTGCCGTACAGGCGGTCGCCCGCGTCGCCGAGGCCCGGGACGATGTAGCCGTTCTCGTTCAGCCGCTCGTCGACGGCGGCGGTCACCACGGTGACGGGCAGCCCGGCCAGTTCCTTCTCCATCACCGCGACGCCCTCGGGCGCGGCCAGCAGCACCACGGCGGTGACGTCGGTGGCGCCCCGCTCGATCAGCATCCTGATCGCGGCGACCAGCGTGCCGCCGGTGGCCAGCATCGGGTCGAGCACGTAGACCTGGCGGCCGGAGAGGTCGTCCGGCATCCGGGTGGCGTAGGTGGAGGCCTCCAGGGTCTCCTCGTTGCGCACCATGCCGAGGAAGCCCACCTCGGCGGTCGGCAGCAGCCGGGTCATCCCGTCCAGCATGCCCAGGCCGGCCCGCAGGATCGGGACGACCAGCGGCCGGGGGTAGCTCAGCCGGGTGCCGGTGGTGACCGCCACGGGGGTGGTGATCTCCACCTCCTCGGTGCGGACGTCCCTCGTCGCCTCGTACGCGAGGAGGGTCACCAGCTCGTCGGTCAGGCGACGGAAGGTCGGCGAGTCGGTGCGCTCGTCGCGCAGGGTGGAGAGCTTGTGGGCGACCAGGGGGTGGTCGACGACGTGGATCCGCATACGTCGAGGTTAGCCCGGCCCCGGACGCCCGTACGCCACCCGGTGGCCCACGGGGCCGGCGCCGCGTCCCGGCGCGGCGCCGACCGGGGTCACCCAGCGGTGACGCGCCGTGACGCACCGCGAATGTCGGGGCGGAACGTCCTCCTGTGGTATCAATCCGGCCGATCTGGGAAAGTCAGGTCCTATGACGAGCAACCCGAAGAACGGGGACGGCTCGGCGGACGGGTCCACGGGCCCGTCGGGCGGGCGCTCGGGCCTGCCCCCGGACCACCCGGAGACCGAGGCGGAGCGCCGCAAACGGCGGACGGTGTTCCTGCGCGAACTCGCCGAGGCGCGCGAACTGCGGGAGCGGGTCCAGCCCCGGCGCACCAAGGAGCGCCGGATGCGCGAAGCGATGCGGATGCGAACCTTCCGGTTCTGACGGGCCCGCGGCGCGCCCACGGGGATCCGACGGCGCGCACCCGGCGCACCCGGCGCCCGTTCACCGGCTCCGGGCCGGCCCTTCCGACACGACCTGCAAAGACGCGCTGCCGAACACTCCCCGCAAAGCCGGGCTTTCTGTCACGATTCCGAGGGGACGGTCCGAACAGCGGGCCGCCTCTGGCGCGGGGGCGGCCAGATTCCGCGTTGCCCGGAGCGCCGAGCCGAGACCGATGATCTTGGGAGTGTCCCTGGTGGCGTACTTCGCTGCAGTGCTTGCTCGCACCGAGGACGGGTGGGATGTGAGCGAGACGGAACTCGACGACGTCGAAACCCTGGCGGACCTGGCCGATCTGGCCCGCGAAGCCGCCCAGGACGACGACAGCGTCCTGGTCTTCATCGAACAGGAGGACGTCTGGTTCGCCATCGTCCGGGTCGACGGTGAGGAGGACCCGCGGATCTTCGTGTCGGACGGCGCCGCCGCCGCCCGCAGCAGCTACGGCTCCGTCCTCACCGACGAGCTGGTCGACCAGGCCGGCGAGAGCGAGTTCGGCGACCTCGACAACCTGGTCGCCGAGCTGGAGGACGAGGAGGCGCAGGCCTCGGCCGGGCAGGAGGACGAGGACGGCGACGCGGACGCCCGCGGCGGCGTCCCGGTCGGCCCGCTCGGCGACGCCCACCTGCTCACCGAGTTCGGCCTGCCGTCCGAGGAGCTGCTCGCCCTCAGCGGCGAGGGTGCGGTGCCGGGCGACGCCCTGGAGGAGATCGCCGAGGCCCTCGGCTGCGGCGAGGTCCTGGAGGCCGTCCGGTAACGGGCCGGTGCCCCTCGCCGGATGCCGGACACTGGATGCCATGCAGTCCGCGTCCACCCGCCAGATAGCCCCGCTCCCCGCCCCCGTCCGCCCCGACCCGGTCCGCGACCGCTGGGCGGCGCCGATGCGCCTCGCCATCGCCGAGGCCGCCCTGGCGCCGGCCACCGGGGACGTCCCGGTCGGGGCGCTCGTCCTGGGCCCGGACGGCGAGGTGATCGGACGCGGCCACAACGCGCGCGAGGCGGTCGGCGACCCGACCGCCCACGCCGAGGTGGTCGCCGTCCGGGAGGCCGCCGCCGCGCTCGGGGAGTGGCGGCTCGTCGGCTGCACCCTCGTCGTCACCCTGGAGCCCTGCACCATGTGCGCGGGCGCCCTCGTGCTCTCCCGGATCGACCGGGTGGTCTACGGCGCCCTCGACGAGAAGGCCGGCGCCGCCGGCTCGCTCTTCGACGTGATGCGCGACCGCCGGCTCAACCACCGCCCCGAGGTGATCCCAGGCGTCCTCGCCGACGAGTGCGGCGAGCAGCTCCGCGCGTTCTTCGAGAACCACCGCTGAACGCGGCCGCCGGCCGCCGTCCCGATACGGATTTCGTGACCTCGCCACCCGTCCGGTAGAGTTCCCCTCGGTAGCGTGTCCGAGCGGCCAAAGGAGCACGCCTCGAAAGCGTGTGTGGGGGCAACTTCACCGTGGGTTCGAATCCCACCGCTACCGCCAGCAGCACGAGGGCCCCGACCGGAGACGGTCGGGGCCCTCGTCGTTCCCGCGCACCCTCGGGCGCGGAAGGGCTCCGCACCCGGGGCCGATGACCACCAACGCCCGGCGAGTACGGAGCCTGGAGGGGGAGCGGCTCGGGGGACCAACCGCTCCCCCGGCGGAGTCCCACAACCGGCGCCGCGTCGGGGGGAAGTCGCGGCGACCGGTCCCACAGCGGGGAGCTCCGGATCCACGTGCCGGGGGATTCCTGCCAGATCCGCGGCACACCACCCATCCTGCGCGACGGGCCGCGCCCGGGCACCCGGAGAAAGGCCCCACTCCCGGGGACCTTCGTCCCGCCGGGTGAACGCGTCGCACACTTGATGGGCCGTCCGGTGGATAAGCTGCGCTCTGCAGAGGGCCGCTCGGGGACCGAATGGCGGCGGCCCACAGCAGGGAGGAAGGTCACCGGATGGCGCAGGCGAAGAAGATCGGCATGGTCCTCCTGCTCATCTTCGTGCTCTACACGATCATCACCTCGCCCGCCCGCGCGGCCGAGCTGGTCCAGCTGGGGTTCGAGGGCATCTCGAACGCCGCCAAAGCGGTCGGCACCTTCATGACCGGGCTGGTGAAGTAGCGGACCAGGGGGCGGTCCTCCGGCCCCGGCGGCTCCGGCTACGGTGTGCGGGACCCTCAGTCCCCCGTCCGCGAGGAGCGGCATCGTGATCCGGCACCTGGTCCTGTTCAAGCTCAACGAAGGCGTCAGCAAGGACGACGAGCGGGCGCTCGCCGGCGCCGAGGCCTTCGAGGCGCTCGGCCCGGTCATCCCCGAGCTGCGCGAGTGGGAGTGCGGCTGGAATACCACCGAGCGCGACATCGCCCACGACTACGCGATCAACAGCCTGGTCGAGGACCGTGCGGCGCTGCAGGCCTACCTCACCCACCCGGCCCACCAGGCCGCGGCCGGTCAGTGGCGGGAGTTCGCCACCTGGGTGATCGCCGACATCGAGGTCTGACCCCGGACCGTCCCCCGGACGGCCGCAGGCGCCCCGCCCGGGTCCCGGGCGGGGCGCCTTGCGCTGTCCGGAAACCGCCCCCGGCGCCGCGCCACCCCGGGGGGCCGGGTGGCGCACCGGCGCAGCACCAACACACCTCCCCTCGGTACTTGCCCGACCTGCGCCCGGCTTGTGATGCTATGACCGGTTTTGCCGGACACGGCGAGGTGGTGAATCGAGCCGCGACACCCGATCCGCAAGTCCCACCGTTTGTCGACTTTGGGAGGGGTGACGTGTCCGTGCGGACACCAGGGAGTGCGCCGGACACCGGCACCGGCCAAGCCGCCGGGCAGATCACCGCGGAGACCGTCGTCCAGGCCGTCGTCCAGACCGCCGGACCGACCACCGCCCAGGCGCAGGCTCCGGCCCAGGCCCCGGCGCAGGCTCCGGCCCAGGCCCAGGCTCCGACCCCGGCCCAGGCCCCGGCGCAGGCCGCCGCACCGGACGCCGGTCGCCCGGCGCCCCCGCCCGGGGACGAGGTCCTGGCCACCGTCATCGGCCCGGCCGGCGAGCTCCGCCCGGACGGCCTGCGCGGCCCCGGCGGCCGCCCGGTGGTGGACGTCCGGACGCTCACCCGGGTGCTGTTCGAGCGGCTCGCCGAACTGCCCCCGGACGCCCCCGAGCGGGAGCGGGTCCGGGCGGCGCTGATCGAGGTCAACATCCCGCTGGTGCGCTACGCGGCCACCCGCTTCCGCAGCCGCAGCGAGCCGATGGAGGACGTCGTCCAGGTCGGCACGATCGGCCTGATCAACGCGATCGACCGGTTCGACCCGAACCGCGGCGTGCAGTTCCCGACCTACGCGCTGCCGACCATCCTGGGCGAGATCAAGCGCTACTTCCGCGACAACGTCCGCACCATGCACGTCCCGCGCCGGCTCCAGGAGCTCTGGGTCCAGGTCAGCGGCGCGATGGAGGAGCTGACGGTGGTGCACGGACGGGCCCCCAAGGTGCCCGAGATCGCCGCCAGCCTGCGCATCCCGGAGGAGGACGTCCGGGCCTGCCTGGACGCCGGCCGGGCCTACAACGCGGCCTCCCTGGAGGCGGCCCAGGAACACGAGGGCGGGCTCGCCCTGCTGGACCGGCTCGGCTACGAGGACTCGGCACTGGCCGAGGTCGAGCACCGGGACATGGTCCGCCACCTGCTGGTCCAGCTGCCCGAGCGGGAGCGGCGGATCGTCATGCTGCGGTTCTTCGCCAACCTGACGCAGTCCCAGATCAGCACCGAGCTGGGGATGTCGCAGATGCACGTCTCGCGCCTGCTCTCGCGGATCCTGACCAGGCTTCGGACCGGCAATTCCTGGGAAGACTGACCGTCACAATCCCGGACAGAACACCGCGAACCACTGGGCCCACCCGGGATTGCTGCGCGTTACCACCGCGTGACGTCTTGCGACCTTCGGGTTTGCCGGGGACTGTGTTCCGGTATGCAGGGGGAGGGCGTCCTCGGGAACCACCGCGCGACGGAATCCGTTCAACTGTCAGTCACAAGGGGGTGGGTGCATGTCCGGAGACCTGGGCACTGCGGAGATCCACGCTGGTCAGGCCCATGGCACCGCGGTCGCCGTCGACCGGATCCCGCTCCAGCGGGGCCCGGACGCACCGTCCGTCGCCGAGATCGACCCCGCGGCGGCGGCCGCCGCCGCCGCGCCGCAGGCGCCGCCGGGCCCCGGGCTGGACACCCGGACGCTCTCGCGCTCGCTCTTCCAGCGGCTCGCCGCCCTGGAGGCCGACAGCGCGGAGCACACCTACGTCCGTGACACCCTGATCGAGCTCAACCTGCCGCTGGTCCGGTACGCCTCCGCGCGCTTCCGCAGCCGCAACGAGCCGATGGAGGACATCGTCCAGGTCGGCACGATCGGCCTGATCAAGGCGATCGACCGGTTCGACCCGAACCGCGGGGTGGAGTTCCCCACCTTCGCGATGCCGACCGTGGTCGGCGAGATCAAGCGCTTCTTCCGGGACACCAGCTGGTCGGTCCGGGTGCCCCGGCGACTGCAGGAGCTGCGGCTGGCGCTCACCAAGGCCGGTGACGACCTGGCCCAGAAGCTGGACCGCTCCCCCACCGTCGCCGAGCTGGCCGTCTGCCTCGGCGTCAGCGAGGAGGACGTGGTCGAGGGGCTCGCGGTGGGCAACGCCTACACCGCCAGCTCCCTGGACTCCAGCCCCGGCGAGGAGGACGGCGACGGCCCGCTGGCCGAGCGGCTCGGCTACGAGGACCTCGCGCTGGAGGGCGTGGAGTACCGCGAGTCGCTGAAGCCGCTGCTGGCCAAGCTCCCGCCGCGCGAGCGCCGGATCATCATGCTGCGGTTCTTCGGCAACCTCACCCAGTCGCAGATCGGCGAGGAGATCGGCATCTCCCAGATGCACGTCTCCCGGCTGCTGACCAGGACCCTCACACAGCTGCGCGAGGGCCTGATCAGCGAGGGGTGAGCCGGGGCCCGGACCGGGCCGGGGCGGCTCAGGGTACGAGCAGGTTGGCCCGCAGGCCCGCCAGCACGGCGTCGTCCAGGCCCAGGCCGTCCCGCCAGAACGACGCGAAGTCGGGCCAGCCGGCCTCGACCTCCTCGAAGGCCGCCTCCAGGTAGTCGCGCTCCGCCCGGAACACCGGGAGCAGCAGCTCCGGCTCCTGCATCAGGCCGCGGGTGCCGAAGCTGTCCACGATGGTCTCGACGATCGCGGCGGAACGCTCGTTGGTGAGCAGGTAGTCGGCGAAGACCGTCTCGCGGTCCACCCCGAGGGCGGTGAGCAGGACGGCCGCCGTCCACCCGGTGCGGTCCTTGCCGGCCGAACAGTGGAATAGCAGCGGCGCGCCGTCCGGCGCGGCCAGCAGGCGCAGCACGGTGGCGAACCGCTCGCGGGCCACCGGGTCGGTCACGAACCACCGGTAGAGGCCGGTCATCATCGCGGCGGCCCGGCCGTCACCGAGCAGGGCGCGCTGCTTCTCCGGGCTGCGGTCGGCCAGGGCGTCGCGCAGCGCGACGTAGATGTCGAAATCCGCGGCGAAGACCGGCAGGTGGTGCAGGGTCACGCCGTCCGGGGCGGTGCGCTCGACGGTGATGGGCGCGGCGGACAGCTCGGCGGCCGCGATCACGGCCACCGGCAGGCCGCGGACCCGGTCGGGGCCGGCCTCGCGGACCTCGTCGAGGCTGCGCAGGTCGACGACCTGGCGCAGGCCGAGCGCCGCGAGCAGGTCGAGGTCCTCGTCGGTGAGGCGGTTGAGGCCGTCGCTGCGCAGCACGGCGCCGTGCTTCAGCACCCGTCCGTCGGCCGTCCGGTAGCCACCGAGATCGCGGGCGTTGACGGCGCCCCGCAGGCCGAGGCTCCGGGCCTGCTGGGCGGCTTCCGGAGCGGACTCCAGGACCTCTTCCCGGGCACCGTCCCGGTCGCCCTCCACCGACGTCCCCACGGCATTCCGCAGGGCCTCGATTGCGGCGGTCTCGGTCTGCTGCTCGGTCACGCGGCGGCCTCCATTGGATATTCGAGCGGTGCCGTGGCACAACCCGACGCGATATTGCATGAACCTGCCCGACGGAACAGGGGGATGTGCAAGAGTGTCATGCGCAACGCCGCCAGTGTAGGGCGCGGCATACATGTCATCACCGCACGGTCGGTGACCAGCGGTAACGCTCCGGCGCCGTTTTTAATTCTCAATTCATTATTTGCGCAACAGGCGCTCTTCCGGTCACAATCAGCGCCTTCATGGCATCGCCATGAACGTTGGTAACAGATTCGCTGCACTCCTGCCCATTTGGTCCCAATCGGTGCGGAGTCTCCACCAGGATGGGCGCCGGGCAGCCTGCTGCCCGCGAACAGCGACCGGGCAGGCGAGCGTCGAGCAGCGAAAGCGCCCTGCCCAGGGGAGGAACACACATGGGTCGAGCGACCCGAAGAGTTGCCGCCTGCGCGGCAGCAGTCCTGCTGGCCGGCGGCCTGCAGTCATCCCTCGCACACGGTGCCACCGCAGCACCCAGGATCGACCTCACGGTCCTGGTGATCAGCGACGGCGGCCCCGCCTCGGCAGCCATCGCGGCCGAGCTGAAGAGCCAGGGCACCCCGTACAAGTTGGTCGACCTCAACGACGCCGGACGCCCGGTGATCAATGCGGCCTTCCTCAGCGACAGCCTCAACGGCCAGCCGCGCGGCAAGTTCCAGGGCATCGTGCTGCCCAACGACAACCCGTTCGCGGCCGGCTCCGCCGAGATGGCCGCGATCGCCGCCTACGAGGCGGCGTTCGGCGTGCGCCAGGTCGACGCGTACACCTACGCCAGGCCGGAGGTCGGCCTGAACTACGCCGCCGACCCGGGTTACATGGGCAGCCTCGACGGCTTCCAGGGCCAGGTCTCCACGGCCGGTCTCGCGGGTCCGTTCGGCTACCTCAAGGGCAGCGTCCCGTTCGAGGACAACGACCCGGCGGTCGGCGAGAGCTACGGCTTCCTCGCCACCCCGCTGACCACCCTGCCGGCCGGTGCGAGCTTCACCCCGCTGGTCGAGACGACCATCCCGGGCACCACCACCAAGGGCTCGCTGGTCGGCGAGTACAGCCACGACGGCCGCAAGGAGCTGGTCGTCACCTTCGTCTACAACCAGTACCAGCAGCAGTACCGCCTGCTGGCGCGCGGCATAGTCGACTGGATAACCCAGGGCGTCCACCTCGGCTACGACCGCAACTACTTCGCGGCCCACGTGGACGACGTCTTCCTGGCGGACGACCGCTGGGACACCGTGCTGAAGTGCACCCCCGGTGACGTCACCTGCCCGCCCGGCACCCCGGAGACGGCCGACCCGATCCGGATGACGGTCGCCGACGCGCAGTACGCCAAGCAGTGGCAGAGCGCCAACAACTTCACCATGGACATGGTGTTCAACGGCGGCGGCAGCGAGGACTGGAAGGCCGACCACTCCGTCACCACCGACCCGGTGGTGGACCAGATGGTCGCCGACCAGACCAGCTACCGGTGGGTCAACCACACCTACACCCACCCGTACCTGGGCTGCCTCCAGGACGTCTCGGTGGTGCCGTGGAAGTGCACCAAGGACACCGCCGGCAATACCGTCTGGGTCGACCAGGCCACCATCACGTCCCAGATCAAGAACAACATCGACTGGGCCGCGGCGCGCAACCTGCACATCGACAAGACCGAGCTGGTCACCGGTGAGCACTCGGGCCTGCTGACCGCTCCGCAGGAGACCAGCGACAACCCGTACCTGGCCCCCTCGCTGGTCGCCAACGGCGTGAAGTGGACGGCCAGCGACGCCTCCCGCGAGACCGGCCAGCGGGCCGTCGGCTCGTCGGTGCTGACCGTGCCGCGGTACCCGATGAACGTCTTCTACAACGCCGCCACGGCGAAGGAGGAGACGGACGAGTACAACTGGATCTACACCAGCGTGGCCAACGGCGGCAGCGGGGTCTGCGAGAACAACGCCAACTCCACCTGCCTGCCGACGCCGCTGGACGTGAACACCGGCTACCAGTCGTACATCGTGCCGCTGGAGGCCCGGATCGACCTCGGCCACGTGCTGAGCAACGACCCGCGACCGCACTTCATCCACCAGTCGAACCTGTCCGAGGACCGGATCGTCTACCCGGTGCTGGAGAAGGTCCTCTCCACCTACCGCGCGCTGCACGCCGACAACGCGCCGATCGTGAACCTGGCGCAGAAGGACCTCGGCGCCGAGTTCCAGCGCCGCGCGGCCTGGAACGCGGCGCTCACCGCCGGCCAGGTCACCGCCTACCGGGTCGGCGACACCGTCACGGTGAGCGCTCCGGCCGGCGTCCAGGTGCAGGCCACCATGCCGACCGGCACCACCCAGAAGCTCGCGATCGGCTCGGGTGCGTTCGGCACCGCCTACGCCGGTACGCTGTCCGGCTGGGTGAAGCCCGGAGCGCTCCAGAGCAGCGTCCAGCTCAAGCTGGCCGCGGCGGTCACCCCGGCGGCTCCGGCCGCCGCGCCGAACACCGCCAAGACGCTGACCGCTCCGGCGCCGGCCGACAAGAAGGTCGTGCCCCAGGGCACCGCCGACGCCGTCCCGGCCGGCCCGGGCGACACCGCCCGGACCGACGCCCCGACGCTGGTCCCCGGTAGCGGGGTCCCGGTGCCGGGCAAGGGCGTCACGGCCGGCAAGAGCAGCACCAAGGGCAACGCCAAGGGCGGCGCCCAGACCGGCAAGGCCTCCGGGGGGAAGGCCGACCCGACCAAGAAGACCGCCGGCCAGTCCGGCACCCGCTAACAGGTGACACCGGTGGTGGGACGGGCGACGGCCCGCCCCACCACCGGCCACCGGGCCCGGCCGTCCAGGCCGGCCGCTTGACGCAAGGACAGGAGGGGGGACAGGAATGCGCGTCACCCTGCTCACCGAGGGGACGTACCCGCACCAGCACGGCGGCGTGAGCGTCTGGTGCGACCAGCTCGTCCAGGGCATGCCGGACGTCGACTTCGACGTCATCGCCGTCACCGGGACCGGCCACGAACCGCTGGCCTGGGAGCTGCCCGCCAACGTGCGGTCCGTCACGACCGCACCGCTCTGGGGCCCTGCCGCCGACGGCAGAGCACCCCGCGGCCGCGAGATGCGCCGCTTCCTCAACGCGTACGAGCGCTTCCTGCACTCCATCCTGGACCCCGTCTACACCACCCACTTCGGCACCGAGCTGTACGGCTTCGCCGACCTCGCCCGGCGCGGGCTGCTCAGCCCGGCGCTGCGCAGCGAGCGCGCCCTGCGCACCCTCCAGCACGTCTGGACCCGCGACTACCTCTCCACCGGCGTCTCCCGGCCCACCCTGCACGACGCGCTCAACGCCACCGACCTGCTGGAGCACGCGCTGCGGCCGCTGTCGGTCGAGCCGCCCCAGGACGGCGTCGCGCACGCGGCGAGCGGCGGCCTCGCCACCCTGCCCGGGCTGATCGCCTCGCAGCAGTACGGCGTACCGTTTCTCCTCACCGAGCACGGCATCTACCTGCGCGAGCGCTACCTCGGCTACCGCACCGGCCCCTACCGCTGGCCGGTCAAGGCGCTGCTGCTGGGCTTCTACCGGATGCTCGCCGAGGAGAGCTACCGGCGGGCCGCGCTGGTCACCCCCGGCAACCGGTACAACCGGCGCTGGGAGGAGCGCGGCGGCACGCCGTCCGCGCACATCCGGACCGTCTACAACGGCGTGGACCCGGCGGCCTTCCCGCCCGCCGGGCCGGAGCCCGAGACGCCCACCCTCAGCTGGGCCGGCCGGGTCGACCCGATCAAGGACCTGGAGACGCTGATCCGCGCCTTCGCCATCGTCCGCGACGAGATACCCGACGCGCGGCTGCGGCTGTTCGGCGGCACGCCCAAGGGCGGCGAGGCCTACCGCGACCGCTGCATAGCCCTGGCCGCCGAGCTCGGCGTCGCCGACTCGGTGGCCTTCGAAGGCCGCGTCGCGGACATCACCGACGCGTACGCGGCGGGGAACGTGGTGATGCTCTCCAGCATCAGCGAGGGCTTCCCGTTCACCCTGATCGAAGCGATGTCCTGCGGCCGCTCCACGGTCTCGACCGACGTGGGCGGCGTGCGCGAGGCCGTCGGCGACACCGGTCTGGTCGTCCCGCCGCGCGAACCCGAACCGATGGCGGCCGCCGCCGTCGAGCTGCTGCGCGACCCGGAGCGCCGGGCCCGGCTCGGCGAGCAGGCCCGGCTGCGGGTGATCGAGCAGTTCACGCTCCGCCAGAACATCGACGGCTTCCGCGGCATCTACACCGAGCTGCTGGGCACCTCCCGCTGGCTCCCGAACGGCGTCGTCGCCGTCACCGACGGCGCGTCCGACGCGGACTGGGACGACCCGGTGCCCCTCGAAGCGGCTGCCGAGCGAAGCGAGGTGGGCGCGTGAACGACCGCAGGGAGCGAACCATCACAAGCCGCGCGTCCCGCGAAGCGGCCGCCGAGCGAAGCGAGGGGGGCGCATGAGCGGCCCGCTCCGCCTGGTGCCCGACGAGGCCGGCCCCGACTGGGCCGAGCAGACCGTACAGCTGCGCACCCTCCCGAGGGGGCGCCGCCGGCCCGTGCTGCCCGCGCAGCGACCCGTCCCCGAGCCCGAGGAGCAGCTGGAGCTCTCCCCGGACCCGCTGGACGAGCTCGCCGAGCGGCTCGCCGACGTCTGCGCCGACGCCGTCCACCCCTACGAGATCGCGGCCTTCCTGGAGTCCGACGGCCTCTCCGACGAGCAGGCCGGGCTGCTGTACGGCCGCCCCGACGCGTTCACCGTCGCCGAGGAGCTGTTCGAGAAGGTCGAGCGCCGCTACCCGGGCCCGAGCTCCGAGTTCGCCAACCCCTGGCGGGCCGACCCCTGGCGGTGCGTCGTGCGCGGCCTGGTGTTCGCCCTGCCCGGCCTCGGCTACCTGCTCGGCGCCAACCTGTTCGCGGCCACCCGGATGCGCTTCGGCCTCCCCTCGGGGATGCTCGCGCTCTCCGTCGCCACCCTGGTCAGCTGGTCGTGGAACCAGGCGCTGGCGCACCGCTCGTACGCCTGGCTGGGCCGCGGCCGGCGGCGTGCGGCCGGCGTCTGCCTGGCGGTCGGCGCACCGCTGGGCGCACTGGTCGCCGCCGTCGCCGGGTACGTGATCGGCGGTCCGCTCGGTGCGCTCTGCTTCGCCGCCGGGCAGTCCGGCTACCTGGCGGCGGCCACCGTCCTGCTGGTGCTCGGGCGGGAGAAGTTCCTGCTGGTGGCACTGGCGCCGTCGGCGATCGGGGCCGGCGTGGTGCTGGCCGTGGACGTGCCGCAACTCGTCCGGACGGTCGTGCTGCTGGCCTCGCTCGCGCTCGCGGTGGGCCTGGCCGGCCGGGAGATCGTCCGCTGTCTGCGCAGCGAGCAGGACACCACGGTGCTCCGGCTCCCGCTCCGCAAGGAGGTGCCGCACCTGCTGTTCGGCCTGGCCGTCGGCACCCTCACCATGATCGCCGGCCTCGGCACGACCGTCCACCAGGCGGTCCGCACCGGGGCCGCGGAAGGCGCGTCCGCCAGCCCGACGGGGCCGGCCATGATCGCGCTGACGCTCAGCCTCGGGCTCGCCGAGTGGCTGCTGTTCCGCTACCGGGCGATGGCCGTGGCCGGGCTGCGGACCAGCCACACCCCGGCCGCGTTCGCCCGCCGCACCGCCGGCGTGCTGCTCGGCTGCCTGTTCATCTACCTCACCACCGTGGCCGCGCTGGACGCCGCCGCCACCGTGCTCTGGCCCGGCGCCCCGGCGCTCGGGGTCCCGGAGCTCGGTGCGCTGCTGCTGCTCGGCGGCTCCCTCTGGCTGGCGCTGCTGCTGAACGCCTTCGGGTTCAGCTGGAGCACCGCCCTGATCTGTCTGGCAGCCGCGGGCGCCGAGTGCGCCGGACTGCTGACCGGTGTCGACCCGACCGTCCTGCAGCTGATCGGCTGCGGGGCCGCGGCCGCGGTCCTCACCGCCATCGCCGGGCCCGTGCTCGGCCGCACCACCAGGCACCGCTGAACCACCAGTGCTGGGTCACCACCGTTCCGCGCCCAGCCGTCCCCACCCGTACCAGAGCAGAAAGCGATCTACCGGATGAGCAACGTCGCCGTTACCGGAGCCGAGGGCTTCATCGGCTCCCACCTCGTCGAGACCCTGGTCGCGGACGGCCATCAGGTCCGCGCCATGGTGCAGTACAACTCCTTCTCCTCCTTCGGATGGCTGGAGACCCTCCCCAAGGAGGTGCTGGACTCCGTCGAGATCGTCCTCGGCGACGTCCGGGACCCGGGCTCCGTCACCGGCCTGGTCAAGGGCACCGAGGCGGTCTACCACCTGGCCGCCCTGATCGCGATCCCGTACTCCTACCGGGCTCCGCACTCCTACGTCGACACCAACGTCACCGGCACCCTCAACGTGCTGGAGGCGGTGCGCCACCTCGACGTGCCGCGCCTGGTGCACACCTCCACCAGCGAGACCTACGGGACCGCGCAGACCGTGCCGATCACCGAGGACCACCCGATCAACACCCAGTCCCCGTACGCCGCCTCCAAGGCCGGCGGGGACCGGCTCGCCGACAGCTACTACGCGAGCTTCGAGACCCCGGTCGTCACGCTGCGCCCGTTCAACACCTTCGGCCCGCGCCAGTCGATGCGCGCCGTCATCCCCACCGTGATCGCCCAGGTGGCCGCCGGCGAGCGCGAGATCACCCTGGGCGACCTGCGCCCGACCCGTGACTTCACCTTCGTGAAGGACACCGCCAACGCCTTCCGCACGGTCGGCACCGCCCCGGCCGAGACCGTGGTCGGCAGGACCTTCAACGCCGGCACCGGCGGCGAGATCTCGGTCGGCGACCTGGTCGTCCTGATCGGCAAGCTGATGGGCGCCGACCTCACGGTGAAGGAGGACGAGCAGCGCATCCGTCCGGCCAACTCCGAGGTGATGCGCCTGGTCGCGGACGCGACCCGGCTGCGCACGGCCACCGGCTGGGCCCCGGAGTTCTCCCTGGAGCAGGGCCTTGAGCAGACCATCGAGTTCTTCCGCGACCCCGCCAACCTGGCGCGCTACAAGACCGACATCTACAACGTCTGACCTGCCGCACCTCACTGGCAGCACCGGCAACCACAAGGCTCCTGTCGCACCATACTTCCGTGGGGGAAACACCATGCACGCAGTGATCCTGGCCGGTGGCAAGGGCGTTCGCCTTCGTCCCTACACCACCGCCCTCCCCAAGCCGCTCGTCCCGATCGGCGACCAGCACGCGATCCTGGAGATCGTGATGCGCCAGCTCGCCGCGGCGGGCTTCACCTCCGTCACCCTGGCCATCGGCCACCTCGGCCACATCATCCGCGCCTACGTCGGCAACGGCTCCCAGTGGGGGCTCCGGGTCGGCTACGCCGTCGAGGACAGCCCGCTCGGCACCATGGGCCCGCTGCTCACCATGCAGGACCGGCTGCCCGAGCACTTCCTGGTGATGAACGGCGACATCCTCACCGACCTGGACTTCGCCGGGGTGCTCAAGCACCACGAGTCCTCCGGGGCGCCGCTCACCATCGCCACCTACGCCCGCCAGGTCAAGATCGACTTCGGTGTGCTGACCACCGAGTCCGGCTCGATCACCGGCTTCCAGGAGAAGCCGACCATCGACTACCGGGTCTCGATGGGTGTCTACGGCGTGTCGCGCTCGGCGCTCGCCGCCTACACCCCGGGCCTGCCGCTGGGCTTCGACGAGCTGGTCCTCGACCTGCTCGCCGCGCAGACCCCGCCGGCCGCCTACGAGTTCGGCGGCTACTGGCTCGACATCGGCCGCCCGGACGACTACGACCGGGCCAACGCCGAGTTCGCGCTCAACCGCTCGGTGCTGCTCCCCGGCGAGCCCGAGGGCCTGTACGCCGTGCCGAACAGCCTGGGAGCGGCGGTCCCGGCCGCCCGCACCGCGGCGGACGCCGCCGACGGGCAGCCGACGGCCTCCGCCGCGACGGGCCCCGAGAACGACGGACGGGCCGCGTGAGAATCCTGCTGCTCGGCGTGGACGGCTTCCTCGGCCGGCACGCCGCCACCGTCCTGCGGTCACTTTCCGGAGCCACCGTGCTGACCGCCGGGCGGCGGCCCGACCACGACCTGCGCCTGGACCTCGCCACCGCGCAGGCCGGTCCGCTCGGCGAGGAGCTGGCCGCGCTCACCCCGGACGCGGTGGTGAACTTCGCCGGCGCGGTGTCCGGCAGCGCGGTCACGCTCGCCGAGGTCAACGCGCGCGGCCCGGCCGTGCTCTGCGAGGCCCTGGCCCAGGGCGCGCCGAAGGCCCGGCTGGTGCACATCGGCTCGGCCGGCGAGTACGGCGTCTGCGAGCCCGGCAGCTCCCTCGCCGAGGACGCCGACGCCCGCCCGGTCGGCGTCTACGGCGCGACCAAGCTGGCCGGCTCCCTCGCGGTGGCCGGCTCGCCGCTGGACGCCGTGGTGCTGCGGGTGTTCAACCCGGTCGGACCGGGCGCACCGGCCGGCTCGCTGCCCGGCCGGCTCGCCGCCGAGCTGCGCCGGGCCGCGCCGCAGGGCGCCGACGGCGTGGTGGAGGTCGGGGACCTCTCGGCCCACCGCGACTTCGTCGACGCCCGGGACGTCGCCCGCGCGGTCGGCCTGGCCGTCGCCGCCGAGCACCCGCTGCCCCGGGTGCTCAACCTCGCCTCCGGGCGGGCGAAGCCGGTCCGGGCGATCGCGGACGGCCTGGCCGCCGCGGCCGGGTTCACCGGCCGGATCGACGAGAGCGGTGCCGGCTCCGAGCGCTCGGCCGCCGTCTCCTGGCAGCAGGCCGAGGTCTCGGCCGCCGCCCGGGAACTCGGCTGGCACCCGGAGACGGACCTCGCCGACACCCTGCGCGACCTCTGGCTCAGCACCGATCCCCTGGTCACCGGATGACCGGCGCGAGCCCTGTCGACGGCCGCCTGCTGGTGCCGCTGTACGTCCACCCCGCGGTGGACCCGGCGGCCTGGCAGGCGGTCGCCGCCGCCGACCCGGGCCGGATCGCCGCCGTCGTGCTGAACCTGGCCGACGGCCCCGGCGCCGTCCCCGACAACGTCTTCGCCGAGGCCGCCGACGAGCTGCGCAAGGCGGGCCTCCCGCTGCTCGGCTACGCCGACACCGACTACGGCCGACGACCCCACGCCGCCGTGGTCGACGACATCCTGACGTACCGTCAGCGACACGGCATCACCGGCGTCTACCTCGACCAGGTCGCCACCCACCCGGGTGCGCTGGCGCACTACCGGCGGCTCGCCACCGCGGCCCGCGCCGCCGGTTGCGCGACCGTGGTGTTCGGCCACGGCGACCACCCCGATCCCGGCTACGCCGAGGTCGGGCTCGCCGACCTGCTCGTCACCTTCGAGGGGGACTGGGAGGCGTACCGCGCGATGACCCTGCCGGTCTGGACCGGCCGGCACGCCGCCGCCCGGTTCTGCCACCTGGTGTACGACGTCCCCGCCGAGGAGGCCGGGGAGGCCGCCGCGCTGATCACCGCCCGCCGGGCCGGCGTCGGCTGCGCGGTCCCGGGCGCCGGGGAGAACCCCTGGAGCACCCTGCCGCACGCCCTGGCCGTCACCGAACCGACCTGACCCCACCCGGAGTTCGAGTACCGTGACCCGTCCCACCCGGCCCCTGCTGGCCGCCCTCGCCCTGACCACCGCCCTGGTGCTGACCTCGTGCAGCAGCTCGGGCCAGGAGGACGAGGACGACACCTCGGCCGACGCCACCGGCTCCCAGCCGCCCGCGGCCACCGCCGCACCCGTCCCGGGCACCCCGTCCGCACCCGCGACGACCGACCCCGGGACACCGAGCGCCCCCGGCACCCCGGCGCCCGCGACCACCCCGGGCACGCCGAGCGACCCGGGAACACCGGGCACGCCGCCGGCCCCGGGCACCCCCTCGGTGCCCGGCACCCCGGCGCAGCCCGCCGGCGCCCGCTGGCAGCCCACCCCCGGCCTCGCCTGGCAGTGGCAACTCGGCGGCGGGGTCGACCAGTCGGTGGACGTGCCGGTCTACGACGTGGACGGCTTCGAGACCGACGCCGCCGTGGTCGCCGCCCTGCACGCCAAGGGCCGGAAGGTGATCTGCTACATCAACGCCGGCTCCTGGGAGGACTTCCGCCCCGACGCCGCCGCCTTCACCAAGGCCCTCCAGGGCTCCGGCAACGGCTGGAAGGGCGAGAAGTGGTTCGACATCCGCAAGCTGGACCAGCTGAAGCCGCTGATGGCGGCCCGATTCGACATGTGCCGGAGCAAGGGCTTCGACGCCGTCGAACCGGACACCATCGAGGCCTACAACCAGAACAGCGGCTTCCCGCTGACCGCCGAGGACCAGCTGCGGTACAACCGCATGCTGGCCTCGCTCGCCCATGAGCGCGGCATGGCGATCGGCCTGAAGAACGACCTGGACCAGATCCCCGCCCTGCTGCCCGACTTCGACTTCGCCGTGAACGAGGAGTGCGCGCAGTTCGACGAGTGCGCCCGGCTCTCGCCCTTCATCCAGGCGGGGAAAGCGGTCTTCCACGTCGAGTACAAGCTCGGCACGGAGAAGTTCTGTGCCCGGACCAAGTCGCTGGGCCTCAGCTCCATGCAGAAGAAGTTGGAGCTGGACGCCTGGCGGAAGCCCTGCTGAGGCCCCGTCGGGGCAGCAGGGCGGACCGGCCCGCCAGGCACTCCGTCGGACGGATTACTTGACAGCCAGCCAGATGACGGCGCCCACCACGACCAGCGCGACGACGGCGATCACGGCGATCAGGCCGGTCCGGTTGCCGCCGCTGCTGCTGCCATAGGTGGAGACGGAGCCCGGAGCCTGGGGTGCCGGGGTCTCGTCGACGAACGCCCGGAACATCTGGGTGTTGCCGGCGGGGTCGTAGTCGTTGTCAGCCATGGCACGGACTCTAACGAATCCGCCGACCCCGCCGACACCCCGGACCCTCCTCCGGCGCCCCGCCCCACCCGCCGGCCCGGGCGGGGCGGGGCGGGGCGGGGCGAGTACGACAGGCACGTGAACTCTGCCGCGACCACGGAATGCCGGTCCGGGCGATCCGGTTGACTCGGGTCATGACCGGAATCCACAGTGACGCCCCCGGCCGGGTCCGGCTCGGCACCTCCGACCTCGCCGTCCACCCCCTCTCCCTGGGCGGCAACGTCTTCGGCTGGACGGCCGACGAACAGCAGTCGTTCGCCGTCCTGGACGCCTACACCGCCGCCGGCGGCAACTTCGTCGACACCGCCGACACCTACTCCTCCTGGGTGCCCGGCAACACCGGCGGCGAGTCCGAGAGCATCATCGGCGACTGGCTGCGCAGCCGCGGCAACCGCGACGACCTGGTGATCGCCACCAAGGTCGGCCTCCACCCCGAGGCGCGCGGCCTGGGCGCGGCCACCATCAAGTCCTCGGTCGAGGGCTCACTGCGCCGGCTCGGCATCGAGCACATCGACCTCTACTACACCCACCAGGACGACGACACCCCGGTGGAGGAGTTCATCACCGCGCTGGACGACCTGGTGAAGGAGGGCAAGGTCCGCGAGATCGCCGCCTCCAACATCGGCGCCGAGCGGCTCGCCGAGGCGCTGGCCTTCTCCGAGCGCGAGGGCCTGGCCGCGTACGTCGCCGTCCAGCCGCACTACAACCTGGTCTCCCGCGCCACCTTCGAGGGCCCGCTCGCCGACGTGGTCGCCGCGCACGGCCTGGCCACGGTGCCCTACTACGCCCTCGCCTCCGGCTTCCTGACCGGCAAGTACCGGCTCGGCGGCGGCGAGGTGGCCAGCGCCCGCTCCGAGGGCGCCTCCCGCTACCTGGCCGACCCGCGCGGCCCCAAGGTGCTGGAGGCGCTGGACACCGTCGCCGCCGAGCACGAGGCGGAAATCGCCACGGTGGCCCTGGCCTGGCTGACCACCCGCCCGACGGTCGCCGCGCCGATCGCCAGCGCCCGCCGGGTCGAGCAGCTGCCGCCGCTGCTGGCCGCCGCCTCGCTGCGCCTCACCCCGGAGCAGCTCGCCCTGCTGGACGCCGCCTCCGCCTGACCCCGGCGCGCGGCGGCCCCCGGCGGAATCGATCCGCTCGGGGGCCGCCGCGCCGGACCCGCCGTTACGGCCGCCCGAAATGGGTCGGGTAGAAGCCGCTGCTGAGGGTGGAGACCCGCACCGTCTTCCCCGGGCGGGGTGCCTCGACGAACTTTCCGCCGCCGAGGTAGATCCCCACGTGGTGGATCCCGGAGGCCCGGCCGCTGTCCGACCAGAACAGCAGGTCACCGCGGTGCAGCTGTCCGGCGGTGATCGGGGTGGTGGCCGCGTACTGGTCGTCCGCCACCCGCGGCAGGCTGATGCCGCTGCGCCGGTAGGCCTGCTGGACCAGCCCCGAGCAGTCGAAGCCCGACGGGCCGTCACCGCCCCAGACGTAGGGCTTGCCGAGCTGGGCGAGCGCGTAGTCGATCGCCGACTGCGTGCCGCGGGAGGACGGCCCGCTGCCGGCGGCCGGCCGGTCGGGCGCCGGGTCCGACCCGCCGCCGGTCCCGCCGGTGCGGCTGAGGTAGATGTCGTAGTGGCTGGTGTACCGCCACTCGCCGCTGCCGTTCTTGAACCAGTACTTCGAGCCGTCCCAGCCCTGCCGCAGACCTGAGGACGACCCGCTCGACGACCCGCTCGACGAGGTGGGCGCCGGCGTGGACGCGGCGCCGTTGGAAACGGCCGCCTTGCCGGACGCGCCGGTCGCGCCGGTCGCGCCGGTACGGGCGGCGTAGACGTCGTAGTGGCCGGTCCAGCGCCAGGTGCCGTTCGCGGCCTTGAACCAGTACTTCGAGCCGTCCCAGCCCTGCTTGCCGGGCGCGGCGTGCGCGGACCCGGCACCGGCCGTCAGACCGACCACGCCGGCTCCCGCCAGCACGGTGGTGGCCAGGCAGGTGGTCCGCACGACGCGGTGTATTCGCGCGCCACCGGACGTCCCGGCCGCCGGGCGGGCGGTGCGCGGCCGGGCCGCGCAGTTCGGGCAGCCGCAGCCCGCCACGGCGGGGATGCTGCCGAGGGTCTCCTCGAAACCGATCAGCGCGGCGCCGGCACCGGCGAACTCCGCCTCGAAGTCGGCTTCGAACTCGGCCTCGACGTCGGTCTCGAAACCGGTCTCCGTGCCGATGGCTATCCTCATGCCGGTCGTCCTTCCTTCCGCCCGGCCCGAGCGGCCGGGGACGGTACCGAAGCGGCCACTCCGGCCGGGGCGACGAAGGCGACCAGCAACTGCTCCATCAGAGCGCTGCGGGCGGCCTCGTCGAGCTCGTGCGCGGTCGCGCGCTCCAGCCGGCGGACGGCGAGCGCCGCCGCCTCGACCGCGTCGTCCACCAGCACCGTGCGCAGGCCCGCGTCCAGGTCGGCCAGCCGGCGCCGGCGCATCGACTCGGCGACCTCGGGCGCGTAGTCCAGCCCGAGCGGCTGCGCCGAGTAGACCTCCAGCCCGGCCGGGGCGACCTCGGCAGCCAGCGCCCTGGTCAGCTCGTCGGCGAACCACTGGCCGTCGCGCAGCGCCGGGCCGGGGGCCGCGTTGCTGTCGCACGGCAGCATGGACGCCGTCCGGGTCAGCACCGCCTGCACCTGCTCGCGCAGGTAGTGCTCGTGGTCCTCGATCGCCAGCAGCGCCCGGGCGGTGTCCTTGACCCGCCAGACGATCAGCAGCCGCACGACGATCGGCGTACCGGTCCGGTCGACCACCTTGACCGGCTCGCTGCGCCAGTGCCGCAGCCGCACGTCCACCCGGCGCCGGCGCAGCAGCGGGTTGACCCAGACCAGACCGGTGCGCCGGACGGTGCCGCGGTAGCGGCCCCAGCGGCTGAGCACCCGGGTCTCACCGCCCGCGTTGGCCAGCAGCCCGGCCAGCGCGAGGACGATCAGCAGACCGGCCGCGCTGACCGCGACGCCGGACCGCACCGTCACCTCCGCCCCGCCGCTGGCCCGGGCGGCGGCACCGCGCAGATCGGGCAGCGCCTCCCAGGACGGGATGACGCCGTCGTTCAGCAGGACGAGCACGACGGCGGTCACCCCCGCCAGCAGCGCCAGCAGCGCGATCCAGCCGGGCAGCACCGCGGCTCCGTGCTCGCGCAGCGCCTGGTCGGCGCGCGGGGGCCGGCGGGAGGTGGTCGCGGTGACCGCGTCGGCCGGGGCGGCCGGGGCGGCCTCCGGCAGCTCCACCGCCTCCAGGACCGCCGTCTCCAGCGGGTCGCGCAGGTCGACCGGCGTGACCGCCGGACCGGGGACGACCGCCAGCGGCGTGGTCGCCGGCCCGTTGTCGACGGGTTTGCCCGTCTTGGGCGCCCTCGCCATCGGGCTGGAGCCGGAGGCGGAACGTTCCCGCAGGGTCGGCGGCAACGCCTTGGGCAGATTGTCGGGTCGCTGCGAAGAATCGCGGGTGACGTCCATGCACGGATCCTCGGGTTCGGTGTGTCGCGCAACGGGCGGCCCGGATCTGACGGGCAGTGCCAGAGTCAGGCTAAGTTCATACGTCATCAAATGCGACATTTGCGATAGAGCGTGTCGACATTTACTGACGAATCATCCGTAGCCGATCTGACGCGCAGGCACATGAGCGGATGGTCGGAGCGGTTCAGCGTCGTCGGGCGCCGGGGCCTCGGGCGAAGACCCGGCGGGTGATCAGGCCGACCCCGGTGAGCAGCAGCAAGAGACCTGCGAGCCCAGCGCGCCAGCCCTCCGACCGGGAGTGGTCGGACGCGGGCTGCGCCTGCGTCGCCCCGCTCTCCGGGGAGGGCTCCGCGGACTGCTCGGCCGGGGGTGCGGCCAGGGCCCGGGAGGTCTCGGGCGAGACCTGCCCGGCGGGCACCGCCGGCGCGGCCCCGGCGGTCGGGGTGGCGGTGGCGGCGGCTGTGGGGACGGCCGCGGTGGGGGCGGTTGACGGGGCGGCCGAAGTGGCTGGAGTTGTCGAAGCGGCCGGTGAGGTCGGCGCCGCCGGGGCCGCCGGGGTGGCCGTGCCGGTCGCACCGGAGGCGGACGCCCCGGCACTCGGGCTCGGGGCCGGTCCGGCGCTCGGGCTCGCACTCGCACTCGCACCGGCCGGGGGCACCGTCCCGGTGGCGGGCGGGACGACGATCGGCAGCAGCCCGGGCAGGACAGCCTCCAGGACGGGCTCGGCGCCGGGGGGAGTCGGAGCGGCGGGGGCGGTGGGGGCAGTGGGGACGGACGGGCTCGGCGGGGCGGGCACCGACGGCGAGACCGTCGGCACGGGCACGGCGGGGGCCGTCGCCGTAGGCCGGTCGGCCGACGGCGAGACGGCCGACCCGGGCGGCGTGGGAGCCGCCGGAGCCAGAGCCGCCGCAGACGCGGACGGCACCACCACGGCGGGCGCGGAGGGCGGCACCGCGACCGCCGGCCCCGACGCCAAGGGAACGGCCGGCGCGGGAACAGATGGCGCGGGAACAGACGGTGCCGGAACGGACGGTGAGGGAGCGGACGGTGACGGCGCGCCGGGCACCGGAACCGCCGGGACGGTCGACGCCGCCGCAGGAGTGGACGCCGGTGCCGAGGGCGACGGCGAGGCCACCGAAGGGGACGGCGCAGGGGACGGCGTCCCCGGCGCGGGCGGGACGGCCGCCGCGACCCGGACGGTGACCGCGTCCGCCGCCGTCCCGTTGCCCGCCAGGTCGGTCGCCGTGACGACCAGCCACTGCTCGCCGTCCGTCAGGTCACGGTTGGCCGCGCAGGTCCAGCTGCCGTCGACGGCGGCGGTGGCACCGCAGGCCACGATCCGCTCCGCCGAGGCCGAGCTGCCGGCCCGGGCGGTGACGATCACGCGGGCCCCTGGCTCGGCCCGGCCGCCCAGCTTCGGGCGCGCCACCCGGACCGTCTCGCCCGCCGCCGGCGTGGTCAGCACCGGCCGGTCCGGCGGCACCGTGTCGACGACCAGCGTGAAGACCTGGCCCGGCGTCCGGTTCCCGGCGGCATCGACGGCGTTCGGCGTCAGCTGGTGGCGCCCGTCCGGCAGGTTCTCCACCGGCAGGCAGGACCACCCGCCGTCGGACCGCACCGCCGTGCTGCACAGCTCGCCGCCCGCACCACCGCCGGCGCCGCCTCGTGCCCCGGCCGGCCGGTCGGTGACCGAGACGGTGCTGCCCGGCTCCCCCGTGCCGGTCAGCTGGAGGCCGGGGTCGTTGGTGTATTCGGGGAGGGTGAGCACGGGAGCCGTGGGCGGGGCGGTCTTCACGGTGACCCGGACCGGATCGCCGCGCAGCACCAGCCCGCCACTGGTGGTCTCGACCGGGGTGAGGGTGTGCGCGCCCGCGGTCAGCGGCCCGCTCGGCCGGCAGGACCAGTCACCGCCCTTCTCGACCCGGGTCTTGCAGACCACCGCGTCCCCGTCGCGCACCTCGACCGTCGCTCCGGCCACCGCCCCCTCACCGCGCACCTGCGGGCGGGCGTCGGCGACGACGGTGCCGTCGACCGGGGTGGCGATCTCCGGCCGGGCGGCACCGACCGTCAACCTGATCCGCTGGTCCGAGACCTGCCCGGAGTCGGCGAAGCCGCCGGCCGACACCAACTGGGCCGCGTCGCGGCCGATCCGCAGCCGGGCCCAGGTCTCCCCCGACGACGCGTTGGCGGGGACGGTCCACTCCAGGGTCGCGCTGTCCGCCGTGGCCGGGACCTCGGTCTGCACCCGCTCGGCGGGGTCGAACCGGCCGTTGCGGTCGAAGTCGACCCAGCCGGCCAGGGTGGCGGGGGCGCCGCCCACCGCGACCGGGACGGTGACCCGGTAGTACCGGCCGATCGCGGCCTCGGCCGGGTAGCCGACGGCCGGATCGCCGCCCTGGTACTCGCCGCGCCCGGGCTGGAGCCGAGGCGGTGCCGGGCTGGAGAAGACGCTGCGCCGGCCGGCGCCGTGGTCGAGCTGGACCAGCGGCTCGCCGGCCGCGTCCGTACCCCCGGCCGGGGTGGCGGGCGGCACCAGCGGGGTCGTGCCGGTGGTGGCGGCCCGCCGGCCGAGCCGGGCGGCGCCGCCGGCGTCCGCTCCGAGGAAGAGGTCGGAGAGCAGGTGGGAGGCGTTGTCGTAGCCCTGCGGGGCGGTGCCGACGCCCTCGTCCAGGGTGACGGTGTAGGCCTGGAGGAGCGGCGCCGGCGCGGGCGCGGCGGTGGAGCCGGCCCGGGCGGTGGAGCGCTGCTCGACCCGGAAGACGGCCGTGCGGAAGGTCCCGGCCAGCTCCAGGCTGCCCTCGGCGGCGGATCCGGCGTCGGCGGCGGCGCCCGCTCCGGCCGGGGCCAGGCTGTTGCCGTCGACCGTCCAGCCCGGCCAGTCGGTCCGGTTGACCAGGGCGGGTGCGCCCGGTGAGCCGCCGGTGAGCGACAGACGCGAGACGGTGCTGGTGGCCCCGCCCTTTCCGGTGGCGACGGCGGAGAGTCCACTGACATGCAGGCGGGGATTGCGGACCGGCCGGGAAAAGGCGATGCCGAGTGTTCCGACCGTGCGCCAGGAACCGTCCGTCTGCGGATGGTTGTCGGTGATCCGGAAGGTCTGCGCGGGATCTCCGGGCCGCAGTCCGTCCGTATAGAGGGCGGCCGCCCGACCGCCGCCGAACCGCTCGGCCAATTCCCCCGGCTCGGCCGCGACGTCGAATCCCGGGGCGGCGGAGAAATCGATGTGGACGGTGAGGCCGGAGGGAAGGACGGCACTCCGGTCCCCCGACCAGGTGTCGGGGGACTGCTGGGCGGCGGAGGTGGGCGGGTTCCAGCCGATCAGCAGCGCGGCCGCCAGAGCCGCCGAGGCACCGGCCGCCACCAGACGCGGCCGCCGCATTCCTCCCGCCCGGTGCGCGGGCCGGGCCGGGGCCGGGGCGGACAGGGCGGCATCGCGGGGGAACTGTCGGCTCATCCGGCTCTCCTTCGGTATCGGCTGCCGGGGTGGCCGGGCAGTCTGGGCACAAGATCTGACAAAACGGAATCACGATCCTGGGCCGGTCATACTGCGACACCTGCGCTATCGGCCGGGTCCCACCCGTTCGGCGGTCATCCGACCGGCAGGAAAGGATGTACCCGAAGGGAATGGATTTCATCCATTAGCGGCGTATCGCGGGGAATCCGGGGGATTCCGATCGGGCCCCGCGGACCGGTACCTGACCGTGCGTCGAGCGCTCCGTTGCGCACGACCGTTGCGCACCACCGGTGCGGACGACCGGTGCGAACGATCGGTGCGCTCGGCGGAGCCGGCGCCCGCACCTATCCACGCCGGGAGCGACTTCGCGACCGTTCGCCCACAGGGCCGGCTTCGCCGAGGGGCTCCACCGGCAGCCGTCCGAGCCCGGCCGCGGCGCCCGCGGCCCGGCCGCCCGGAGCCCTCAGTCCGGCCGCGGCGGACGGCCGGGCGGTCCGGAGCTGGGCCGAGCGCCCGGGCCGAGCGGGGGCCGACGGCCGACACGCGCCCGGAAAACGGAGAAGCCCCCGGCCGGTGGCCGGGGGCTTCTCGCTGGTGCGCTCAGCAGGATTCGAACCTGCAACCTCTTGATCCGTAGTCAAGTGCTCTATCCGTTGAGCTATGAGCGCAAGTGCCGGGCGGAACCCGGCCTTGCGAAGGTTTGGTGCGCTCAGCAGGATTCGAACCTGCAACCTCTTGATCCGTAGTCAAGTGCTCTATCCGTTGAGCTATGAGCGCTCGCCCTGGTGAACGTGCCAGCGGGGCGTTGCGGGGACAACATTACATGACCTGCGACGCGGGGCGAAATCGATTGATCCGGGCCCCGGAACGACCGGGCGGCGGCCCGATCCCCCGGCCCTCCGCGACCGGGCGCGCTCGGCGTCCGGCCCGGCCCCGACCGGGCCCCGGACATGCGAGAAGCCCCGCCGACGTGATCGTCGACGGGGCTCCCGGCTGGCGGAGGCTGAGGGATTTGAACCCTCGATGGGCTTTAAGACCCAAACCGCATTAGCAGTGCGGCGCCATAGACCGGACTAGGCGAAGCCTCCCCACATGGATCGCGCCCGCGTGGCGGACTCGCTCCGTGTGCCAGTGATGATGCCACAACCCGAGGGCCCGGCACCAACCACCGCCAACGTTACTAGGCGGGTCGTCCCCGCCGCAAAGAAGAATGAGATACTGCCTTCTCCGGAGGAGCTGCCCTGAGCCGAGGAGACCTGTCGACGTGAGCAGCAGGCCGATCCGAGGCGCTGCTCGCCTCGCCGCCATACTCGACGCCCTGCCCGACGCGTTGTTGCTGGTGAACAGCAACGGCACGGTCGTCGATGCCAACAGCGCAGCGGTCCAGGCGCTCCAGACACCCGGCACCTCACTGGTCGGCATGGGCGTACTGGACCTGCTGCCGGAGTTCGACCCGAGCCGGATCCCCGGCTCGATGCGGCCGAAACCGCGCGAGGACGACGCCCTCGACCGCCCGGTCCGGATGACCGCCCGCCGTACCGACGGCAGCACGTTCCCGGTCGAGGTCTCGGGCAACGACTTCGCCGACGACGGCGCGAGCGAGGGGCGGGGCTACGCGCTCTCCCCGCTCGTCCCCTACGACCCGTACCGCGAGGGCTCCCGGCCCTCCGGCAGCGACCTGCTCCTGCTGCTGGTCCGCGACCTCTCCAGCCGGCTCGGCGTCGAGGCGGAGCTGCGCCGTCAGCACAAGCAGACCGAGATGATCCTGCGGGCCGCCGCCGAGGGCGTGCTGGGCGTGGACCTCGAAGGCCGCTGCGTGCTGGTCAACCCGGCCGCCGCGCACATCCTGGAGTACCGGGCGAGCGAGCTGGGCGGGCGTGAGCTGCACCCGCTGATCCAGCACTCCCGGGCCGACGGCACCCCGCTGGCGCTGGAGGAGTCCGCGCTGCTGGACACCCTGACCTCCGGGCGCAAGCACCGGGTGCGCGGCACCGTGCTCTGGCGCAAGGACGGCCGTCCGGTCACCGTCGACCTCACCACCGCCCCGGTGCGCGACGGCGACCAGCTCGTCGGCGCGGTGATGACCTTCACCGACCGCAGCCGCGAGCTGGCCCTCGTCGCCCGCAACGAACACCTCACCGCCGTCCTGGAGAGCGAGCTGGGCGGCGCCCTGACCGCGCTGCACCGGCGGATCGACGCGCTCGCCGCCGACCCGGCCGGCCAGCTCTGGCCGGAGGCCAACTGGACGCTGCGACGGCTGGCCGACGAGTGCCGGCGGTTCGGCAAGCTGATCGACGGCGTCCTGGCCCACCAGCGCTCCGAGGCCGAGAACGCGGCCGGCGGCCCGGCCGACGACAAGGACGGCGCGAAGCCCGCCGCCGACCGGGTGCCGGTCGGCCTGGACAAGGTGATCCGCAAGGCCGTCGAGCACGCGGGCGAGCTGGTCGGCGCGGGTCGGGTGCGGTTCTCCGTGCACGCCGCCGCCGTCGAGGTGATCGCCGACCGGGAGCGGCTCGCCCAGGCGCTGGCCCACCTGGTCGCCGACGTCAGCGGGGTGGCGCTCTCGCTCGACGCCCCGCCCGCCGTCGGCTCCCCCGGACTGAACCCCGCCGGGACGGCCGCGCCGGCCCCGGCCGAGGGCGACGCCCCGATGGTGGTGCTCGCGGCTGCCCAACGCGGCGACGTCGCCCGGGTGGAGATCCGCGGCCCCGGACGCGGCGGCAGCCCCGTCCACCTGCCGATAGCCCGCACGGTGGTCGAGCGCCACGGCGGCGTGCTCCAGCCGCACGAGCTGCCCGGCAAGGCCGGCACCACGTACGTCGTCGAACTGCCGCTGGACCCGGTCGCGGCGAAGGCCGCCGCCGAACGCGCCTCGGCCGAGGGCCGGTCGGACCGGCCCAAGGAGAGCGACAGCGCGGTGCTGCCCGACCTGCCGGGCATCCCGCAGCTGCCCGCGGCCCGGCGCCCCGAGGACGACACCGAGAAGGCACCGGCCGACGGCCCGGCGCCCGCCGGGGCGTCCGACCCGGCGGGCGGACCGGAGCAGGCCGTGAACGAGGAGCCGGCGCAGCCGCCGGTGGCCGAGCGGCGCGGGCGCCGGGGCCGGCCGGCGGCCGAACCCGAGGCCGTGCCCGAGGCCGTGCCCGAGGCCGACGCGGCGGCCGCCGCCGACCGTTGGCCGAACGCCCCGGCACGGGTCGAGCGGGCCGTCCCCGAGCAGTGGAACGGCACCGGCAACGACCCCGCCTACGGGCGCCAGGGCGCGAGCGCCACCACCGCCCAGCCGAGCGACCCGTGGGGCAAGGACGACGGCCGGTCCGGCACCGCGTACGCGGTGCCGGTCGACGGCCTCCCGGAGGAACCCGCCGCGGCCGCTCCGGCGGCGCCGCGCGGCCCGTTCGCGCTCGGACCCGGCACCCCACCCGCCGACCCCGCCCCACCGGCTCCGGCTGGGTCCGCATGGAGTTCATCGTCCCGTCGCGCGGCCTGATCGGCTTCCGGACCCAGTTCCTGACCGACACCCGCGGCACCGGCA